>DCTG01000046.1:0-698 GCA_002329245.1 Clostridiales bacterium UBA1446 | reverse complement strand
AGTCCCACGGGATTTTAAGTCCCGGGCGTCTGCCAGTTCCGCCACACCGGCAAGTTAGCTTTAGTAATATATCATACCATTTCGAATGTGTCAAGAGGAAACGGCTTGCAATTTGCGGCAATACGGACGGCTGCCTGCGGAAGGACAAGGGCCGGGGGAAGTTTTACACTTTGTTCTTTTTTCTCCTTCCGTTTTGTGCTATACTATTTTAAATATTCAGCGGGCTTGCGGCATGGATGCCGAGGGCCTGCTTGGAAGGTGAAACAATATGGGCATGCTTGACAAGCTTTTCGGCACCCACAGTGATCGGGAGCTGAAAAAGATTTATCCGGTCGTGGACAGGATTGAAGCCATGGCGGAAGAATATAAGGCGATGACGGATGCGCAGCTGCAGGCCAAGACGGCGGAGTTTAAAACCCGTCTGCAAGAGGGGGAAACGTTGGAAGACATCCTGCCCGAGGCCTTTGCCACGGTGCGCGAGGCGGCCGACCGCGTCATAGGGCTCCGCCCTTACCGGGTACAGCTCATCGGCGGTATCGTCCTGCATCAAGGCCGCATTGCCGAAATGAAAACGGGCGAAGGAAAGACGTTGGTCGCCACGCTTCCCGCCTACCTCAACGCGCTGACGGGAAAGGGCGTCCATATCGTCACGGTGAACGATTACCTGGCGCGGCGCGACAGCGAGTGGATGGGGAAGG
>DCTG01000016.1 GCA_002329245.1 Clostridiales bacterium UBA1446 | reverse complement strand
TGAAACCCCGCCGCAAAAACGGCGGGGGTTATTCTTGGCGCCTCTGTCATACTTTGCCATAAGGATGGAATAGAATGGGACAACCGAATGGCAACAAGCGTTTGTGAAGATAGAAAGAATAAGAGTGATTTGACGAATGTTTGTTCCTGTGATACGTTATTTTATAGAGAAAAGCCGGAAGAGGCGGCTGATACATTGTGTAAGTTTTACAAAAACATAAGCCCCTTCTTTCAGGATTCGGCGCAATTATTTTGAGAGGAGAGAACGACATGGCAATGAATTTCTACTGTCCCAGCAACATTTTTTTTGCTCCCGGCTCTCTGAACGAGCTCCCCAAAGTAGTCAAGATGTACGGCGGGACCAAGGTCCTCTTCCTGACCGACCCCGGCATTGTTAAAATCGGGCTTGCCGACCGCGCGCTGAAGCTGCTCAAGGACGACGGTATCCAGTATTATGTCTACGACCAGGTGGAATCCGACCCGTCGGACGAAATGTGTGAAAAGATTTACGATCTCGCCAAAAACCAGAACTGCAACGTAATCGTTGCCTTGGGCGGCGGCTCGACAATCGACGCGGCCAAGGCCGTCAATATTCTCTATGCCAATCCCGGTCCCATCAGCCTCTACGAGGGGCCCGACAAAGTCAAACATCACGGCCTGCCTTTGATTGCGATTCCGACCACCGCGGGTACCGGCAGCGAGGCGGACAGCAACGCAGTTATCACCAATGTCAAAGCCAAGCGTAAAATGATTCTCGTCGGCATCAACAATGGGCCGGATTATGCCATCTGCGACCCCGAACTGACGGTGACCCTGCCGCCGAGCCTCACAGCCGGCCCCGGCATGGACGCGCTCACGCACGCCATGGAAGCGTACCTTTCCAAGCGGGCGACGCCGTTTTCGGATATCAACGCATTGAAGGGTATGGCTCTCATTTACAACAATCTTGCCGAGTGCGTCAACAACGGGAAGAATTTGGAGGCGCGCTCAAATCAGATGTTGGGAGCGGTTTTCGCCGGAATCGCCATGAGCAACGCGGGCCAGGGCATCTGCCATGCGACCACCGCGCCCATCGGTGCGTTTTTCCATGTCCCCCACGGAGCGGCCAACGCGATCTGCCTGCCTCAGGCGATGAAATTCAATGCCGTCGCGGTGCCGGAAAAGATGGTTGAGATGGGTGTCGCGATGGGCATGGGAGACTCCAAAACGCTGACGGCTGACCAAGTGGTCGAAAACATTTTCAAGCTGAGCGAAGCCTGCCATCTGCCGGGCCTTGCCAGCTACGGCATCACCATCGATCAGATCACGGAACAGTTCATCACGGAGGTCGTGGAAGAATACAGCGCCTCGTGCAATCCCCGCGAAATTCGGCGTGAAGACGTGATTCCGTTTGTTCAGGCCTGTCTGTAACCGCTTAGGATAAAAACCCGGGGCGGCGGTGGTTCCGCCTCGCCCCGGGATTCCTTTCATCCGTTTCAATTTCTTCCGTAGAGCATGCAAAACGATTTTTCACGGGTCCCCTAACTTGCGTTCATGCAGCCGATTACATAGCGCTCAAAGGTTTTTGCGACTTGGGAGAGGACCGTGTCTTTCTTTTTGATAAGGTGCACCTCCCATACCATGCGCGGGTCGTCAAACGGGATGGCGCGCACGTCCGGGTGGGAAAGATCCTCGGCGACGGATTCCACGGAGAAGCCAACCCCCCGGTTGGCGGAGACGAGCCTGTGAATTGCGATGACTTCGCCCGCCTGGAATTGTATGTTGGGAAGAAAGCCTGCCTGTCTGCAGCAGGCCATGACAATCTGTTGCGCCTTGGAGGTCTCGTCCATAATCATGATCGGGGTCGTGCGCAGAATATCCAAAGGCACGGTTCTGCGGGAGGCCAGCGGGTGCGAACAGTGCACAATCAGGCAGAACCTGCGCGCAAACAGTTTTTCGCTTTCAAATTTTTTTACGTCGAGCGGCGTGGGAGAAAAGCCCAATTCCGCGTCTGCGTTGAAGACGGCTTCGTCGCAGTCCCGATCCGTGTACTCGTGAACGATCAGCCGGATTTCCGGGAACTCCTGCTGAAACTGGAACACCAGGCGGCCGGCGAACTCGGGCATCGCGCCGAAAGCGCTGGCTATGCGGACGGTTTTCTGCTGCTGCTTGGCCTGTTTGAGCGATTCGAAATACTCTTCGCAAATCTGAAACTGGCGTATGATTTCCTCCGCGTGCATCAGGAGAAATTCCCCCTGTTCGGATAGGCGAAGCTCTTTGCCGGAACGCCAGAACAGCTTGCAGGACAGTTCTTCTTCAAGCCGGGAGATCGCCATGCTCAGACCCTGCTGCGAGATATAAAGGCGCTCCGCCGCTTTTGCAAAGCTTTGTTGTCGGCAAATCTCAATGAAATACTGCATTTGCCGGATATCCATGCACAGTCCACCTCACTTTGTTCCGTATGTACTATAATAGACGAAAGAGAAATCAGCTGCAAGTTTTTGCTGGAATCGAATCCGGAACAATTGCCTCCGGGCGGGCGTTTCATGCCGCGGCTTTCGTGCCGGGAAATGGACAGCCTTTGAATCTGCAACAAATACTTTCAGCCAAGCCGGAAAGTTTGTTTCTTCTCAGTTTTTGAGGATTCCTATATCATGTTATAGGACAGATACGCAGCGAATGCAATCCCTTTGATCGTTCCGGGCGGCGAAACAGCCGCTTTCAGCTCAATTGAATGAGAGTTGAGACACAAAGGAGAGATTTGCTATGGAAATGCTGAAACAATACGGGTCCATCATTGACGGGAATATCGTTTTAGGGCCCGAGAGCAATCTGTTAAAGGATCTGAACCCTGCAACCGGACAGGTTTTAGCGGAGATATTCGGCGCCGACAAGGCCATTGTGGATCAGGCTGTGGAAAGCGCCCGGAAGGCGCACCTGTCCTGGAAAAAGACGACGCGCGGCGAGCGGGCGCGCATTCTGCGCACCATGGCGGATTGCCTGCAGGCAAATCGTGACCACATGGTCGAGGTGGAGACGAAGGAATGCGGACGCATCCTGTTTGAGTCCGGTATCCACGTGGACAGCGCCTGTGATATTTACCGCTATTTTGCCGCCGCCATTGAAACAAATGAGGAAAAGCTCGTCTGTCATGACAGCGGAAGCTTTTCGTGTATTGTGCGCGAGCCGCTTGGCGTCGCCGGTCTGATTGTGCCCTGGAACGCGCCTACGATGGGCGTATCGTGGAAAATCGCGCCGGCGCTGGCGACCGGCAATGCGATTGTGATCAAGCCCTCGGTCAACGGATCGCTGCCTATTTTGGAAGCGGTGCGCCTCTGGAAGGACATTCTCCCGCCGGGCCTCATCAACGTAGTTGTCGGCAGCGGCGACTCGATCGGCGATTATTTCGCCGGCCACCCCGGCATCAATAAGTTTTCCTTTACCGGTTCCACCGTGGTGGGCAGAAACATCGGCGCCACGGCCGGTAAGAATCTGGTCCCCTGCACGCTGGAACTCGGGGGCAAGTCGGCGAGCATTATCTTCGAGGACGCCAACTTGGACCGCGCCCTGCAGAAGACGATTATCGGCATTCTGTCCAGCGCCGGCGAGGTCTGCGTGGCGAACAGCCGTATTTTGGTGCAGGAATCCGTCTACGACAAGTTCGTCGGTATGCTCAAGGAGAAGTTCGAAGGCTGCGTGGTGGGAGACCCGATGAAACCCGAAACACAGCTTGGTGCGATCATCGACGAGAAGCAGATGAACAAGGTGCTCAATTACATTGAGATCGGCAAAAAAGAGGGCGCCACGCTGGTATGCGGCGGTTACCGCGTGACGGAAAACGGCTGCGACAAGGGATTTTTCGTTGCGCCCACCCTGTTCGGAGATGTGAAGAACTCCATGCGCATCGCGCAGGAAGAAATCTTCGGCCCGGTTCTGTGCATTCTGAAGTTTAAAACGGAGGAAGAGGCAATCCAAATCGCCAACGACAGCGTATACGGTCTTGGCGGCGCCGTCTGGACAAAGGACATCAACCGCGCCATTCGCGTAAGCCGCGCGATGCAGGCCGGTACGGTCTGGGTCAACGATTATCTGGATTCTTCCGCAGGTAATCCGTTCGGAGGCTATAAGCAGTCCGGGATTGGGCGCGAAGTCCACAAAATGGCTATGGAACACTATACCCAGGTTAAGAATATCAGCGTTGCCGATAGTGATTTTGTGCCGCCCGTCTGGTAAGGACCCGTTTCGAGGTTTGACGGCGAACTGAGCGAGAACGCATTCTGACTCGGGGCGAAATCCGCCTCGTCTTAAATTGCTTACTCCCTTCCTGCCCGTCGGGTGGAGGGCCGTTTCCGGCCCTCCGCCTGATGGCGTCTCTAAAGGCAGGCACAAATTCTGTGCTTGAAGCGGGCTGTTAAGCTCAACTTGCCCCCTAGGATTCCCGAAATCCGTCGCGCTGCCGGGAATCATGAATCAGTAAGTTCTTAAATTTAACATAAAGAAAGGAGTGCCTGCCGGGCGGGAGTCTGGGTCGGCAGGCGAAAACAAGATGGAAATGAAATATCCGCATCTTTTCGAACCGTTCCGGCTTGGCAACACCTTTTTCCGCAACAGAATTTTTGCTTCTCCCACCGGGCATCACGAAATGACGCCGGACTGCTTTCCCGATCCGGAAGTCATCGCCTACTATGAAAAAAAGGCGCAGGGCGGCGTAGCTTCGGTTTCCGTCGGCGACTGTATCGTGCATACCAAAACCGGCCAGTCACACACCAAGCAGATTCACTTGGACGACCCGCTGATTCTTCCGTCCCTGACGGCGGTCGCCACGGCGATTTCGCGTCACGGCGCGGTTGCCTCCGCCGAATTGTCCCACGGAGGAAAGTTCTCGCATGTGGTTGAACTGGTTGGCGGAAAAGTAGCTTCTCCGCCGTTTCTGAAGGACGGCTCGGGAATTACATACGGGCCGGTCGCGGGCGTGAGCCCCGGCGGAACGATCATCCATGAAATGCCCGAAGAAGTGATCCTTGAGATCATCGAGGCGTTCGGCCGCGGCGCGGCGTTTGCCAAGCACTGCGGATTCGGCATGGTCACGATTCACGGCGGGCACGGCTGGCTCCTGACGCAGTTCATGTCGCCGACCACGAACACCCGGAAGGACCGCTGGGGCGGGAGCTTTGAAAACCGCATGCGGCTGACTCTCGCGGTGGTGGATTCCATCCGGAAGGCCGTCGGGCCGAATTTCCCCATCGAGTTCCGCATGAGCGGCGCAGAATTCTTTGAAGGCGGCTACGACATCAAATACGGCGTGGAAATTGCCAAACAGCTCGACGGAAAGGTTGATATGATTCATGTTTCGGCCGGCAACCACGAGGTGCCCGCAACGTTTATCATGACGCATCCGAACATGTTCATGAAAGAAGGCTGCAACGTTTGGCTGGCGGCCGAGATCAAAAAGCATGTGAAGACCCCCGTCGCAACCGTCGGCGCGCTTACCGACCCGGCCTATATGGAAGAAGTCATCGCCTCCGGCCAGGCCGACGTGGTGGAGGTTGCCCGCCAGCTTCTGGTAGACCCGGATTTCGTGAACAAGGTCCGCGCCGGAAAAGAGGACGACGCGCACCGCTGCGTGAAATGCGAGCTTTGCTTCTCGCATGCGTTCAGCAACCGGTATCACCGCTGTACGCTCAACCCGAAGCTCGGCACCTATGTCGACAATAAGTTCCAGATCCCGCCCGCGAAACCGAGAACCGTTCTCGTCATCGGCGGCGGCGTCGGAGGGATGCAGGCTGCCTTGACGGCGGCTGAGCGCGGACATAAGGTTATTCTCTGCGAAAAGAGCGGGCGCTTGGGAGGCGCGCTCAACTGCGAACGCGGTGTTCCGTTTAAAGAGCCGCTCATGCAGTATATTGACCGCCAGGCGCGCAAACTTTCCCGCGCGGGCGTCGAGGTCAGGCTCAATACCATGGTGACGCCGGAATACGCCCAGGCCATCGCCCCCGACGCCATCATCGCCGCGGTCGGCGCCGTTCCGGTCGTCCCGAAGATTCCGGGGATTGACGGAAAGAATGTGATGGGCGCGGAAGCGGCTTACGAAAATCCGGAAGCGACCGGGAAAAACGTTGTGATCATCGGCGGCGGACTTGTCGGCCTGGAGCTGGCCATTTTCTTGGGCGACTTGGGCCGTAAGGTAACGGTCGTCGAGATGATGGATGAGCTTTGCGACGGAGGAAACTCCATCCACGCAATCGCGGTGGGCGTCCAGCTGGAGCGTCTCGGAACGCAGGTTCTCCTCTCCACCCGCGCTGTGGAAATCAACGAAAAGGGCCTGGTTGCGGAAGGACCGGACGGCAAAAAGCTTTTCCCGGCCGACACGGTAATTTACGCCGTAGGTCAGCGTCCGCTCTGGGATGAGGCGGAAAAGTTCCGGACCATCGCGCCCGAGTTCCAGATGATAGGGGACTGCCGCGCGCCGCGCATCATTGCGGACGCTACGCGCGAGGCCTATTACGTCGCCCGCGACATCGGAAGCTTCTAATCTGAATTTGAGACAGAAATGCGGATTCCGTTTCCGGAATCCGCATTTTTATTGATCTGCCCGGTCATATGCCTGCCGGGCCGGCAGGTGCTGTTCAAATACGCTGATGAGGAGCGGGATGCCGGGGTTTGGGTTCTCCTCCCGAAAGGCGACGCTGACCGTGCGCGAGCAGCCGTCGCCCACCAGAGGTACGGCCGCCAGATCCTTGCGGGGAAGGGTGTGCAGGTTCTGTCCTTCGACGATGATTCCGGCTCCCTGCTGGATGGCAATGATGACCGATTCCAGCTGATTGTATCGGATCGGACCGTGGGGCTCAAATCCGTGCGTGCGGCAAAGATTCTGGATATAAGTCCATGTGCTGGCGAAAAAATTGGACTCAACGCCTAAAAAAGTCTCGCCGGCAAGATCCTCAATCGTGACGCTCTTTCGGTTCGCGAGGGGATGGTTGCGGGGGAAAAGCACGGAATACGGCTCCTCAAAAAGGTCATGGAACTTGATTTTATCGGCGTGCCGGAAAGACATGTGCGCGATAACCAACAAATCCACCTCGTCCCGCATCAGGGCGTCAATGATCTGATCCGGGTGGCCGGTCAGGTAGCTAAGTTTGATGCGCGGATGCTTTTCCATGAAATGAAGCGGCACCTGACCCAAGTAATAGCTCATGGAGTAATAGGGAAGACCGATTCGCAGAGCGGTATCGTACCCCTCTTCCTTCAGGCGGACTTCCCGGAACAGGGAATCGTACATGTCGAGAAGCGGCTGCACTTTCTCGAGAAAAAATGCCCCCGCCTCGGTCAGGGAGACGTTTTTCGTGTTTCGGTGAAACAGCCTCACGCCCATCTCCGCCTCCAGTGCGGAAATGTGGCGGCTCAGGACGGGCTGTGTGATGTACAGCCGCTCCGCGGCTACGCTGAAATTCAGGCATTTTCCAAGCGTAACAAATTCTTTCAGGTATTCAAGCTTCAGGGTAACCACCTCTCCCGTGGCGGGTTTCTGATTTTCATCGGTTATTATTATAATAAAACTTTTTGTGCAGTGCAATGGTTTTATGCAAATAATACATAAAACAAGCGCTTATTTTGCATTTCATTCTCGCTTTATCAGAATGTATAATAAAAATTAAATGTGTATATGACGCGGATTTTCATGCTCTATAGCGTAGCGCGAATTATATTCTTTGGGAGGCAAAAAAATGAGCACCTATTTGCTGATCGATTTCGGGAGCACCTATACGAAGGTGATGGCGGTAGATCTGGAGCGTGAGGTCTTTTTGGGACGCGCGCAGTCCCCGACCACGATCGAAACCGATATCACCATCGGCCTGGGCAAAGCGCTTTCCAATCTGCAGCAGGCGTGCGGTGTTGATCCCGAAAAGGTGGACGGCAAAATTGCCTGCAGCAGCGCGGCAGGCGGTCTGAAAATGGCTGCGATCGGTCTCGTTCCCGCTCTTACGTTGGAGGCGGCCAGACGCGCCGCCTTGGGCGCGGGCGCCAAAGTGGTCGCATCCTATGGGTTTGAAATCGACAAAGAGATTGTCC
The DNA here is from genome assembly GCA_002329245.1 of Clostridiales bacterium UBA1446. Classification (GTDB taxonomy): domain Bacteria; phylum Bacillota; class Clostridia; order Oscillospirales; family Oscillospiraceae; genus UBA1446. The sequence goes on along the minus strand of DCTG01000016.1, from coordinate 3,128 downwards.
GCGAAATTGAGGAAAAGAAGTGCGACATCGTCATGCTCTGCGGCGGGACGGACGGCGGAAATAAGCAAGTCATTCTGCACAACGCAAAAGAGCTTGCTGCTTCAAAAATTGAATGCCCCATCCTCGTGGCGGGTAATCGGACGGCGGCTTCAGAGGTGCGCTCCATCCTTGAATCGGGAGGCAAGTCGGTCTATGTGACAAGCAACGTCCTGCCCACAATCGATACGGTGAACGTCGACCCGGCGCAGTCGTATATCCGGGACATTTTCATCGCGCACATCATCAAAGCCAAGGGATTGGAAAAGGCGCAGGCCTATGTCGGAAAGGACATCATTCCCACGCCCAAAGCGTCGCTTCTCGCGGCAAATCTCTTAGCCTCGGGCACCGAGGGGGAGGCGGGAATCGGGAGCCTTTTGGTCGTGGAGATTGGCGGAGCAACCATCAATATTCACTCCGTGGCGGACATCATGCCGGTAAATTCCCAGACCATTTTGCGCGGCCTGCCGGAGTCGCGCGTGAAGCGCACCGTGGAGGGCGACCTCGGCATCCGCTGGAACTCTCATACGATCTATGAGCTCGTCGGGCAGGATAAGCTGATGGACGCGCTGAAAAGCTGCAGTCCCGGGATGTCGTGCAATGTGGATTTCAAGGAATACACCGACTATCTTTACGCGAATGTGGAGCATGTGCCGGACTCTGTGCTTCAGTACAACCTGGACATTTCTCTCGCCAAGTGCGCGACAAGCATCGCCGTGGAGCGGCATGCCGGGACGTTGCACAAGGAAATGACCGTCAACGGCGAAGTCTATGTCCAGTACGGCAAGAATCTGCTTGAAGTGGAAAATGTACTGGGCACGGGCGGCATCTTTAAATACGGGCTCGAACCGGAACGGATTTTGAAATCCGCGCTGTTTGACGATATGGCGCCCTGGAGCTTAAAGCCGAAAGCCCCGAAGGCGTATCTGGACAGCGAATACATTATGTACGGCATCGGCCTTCTCTCCCAGCAGTTTCCGGACAAGGCCCTGCGCATAGCGAAGAAATATTTGAAGCCGGTTTCGATTCAGTAAGACAGGCGGGAGGGCCGCCATTGGATTTCATTTTCTAATCACCGATGCATACATGCCGGAGGAGATGATGTCATGGAACGGAAAAAAAAGGAAACAGGCCTGCCGGAGCGATGGGACGAGGTAACCGACGTAATCGTTATCGGTTCGGGGTTTGCCGGTCTTGCTGCAGCGGCGGAAGCGGCGCAGCTCGGCGCCGAGGTTTTGATTTTGGAAAAGATGCCGTATTTCGGGGGCAACTCGGTCATAGCCGGAGGAGGCTACTGCTGCTGGGATTCCAGCCTGAAGCTCCGGGAAAAGTTAGGGCTTGGGGAAGACTCCTGGGAACTGCACAAAGAGGATACCCTTCGCGGCGGAAACTATTATAACGATCCGGCTTTGGTCGAGATTTTGGCGAAGCAAGCGCCCGCGGGGCTTGACTGGCTTGTAAAGGCCGGCNNCCGGCGCCGTCTTTCGCGAAGCGCTGCCCATGATCGGCGGACACAGCGCCTACCGCAGCTATCAGGCGGGCTGTAACCTTGCAAAGGTAGCAAAAGAATACGCGCTCTCCTTAGGCGCCGTCCTGCGTCTGAATACGGAGGTCACGGGCCTATGCCGGGACGGAGCGGAAGGAAGAGTCGCCGGAGTTCGGATCTTGGAAAACGGTGTTCCAATCGCCATCGCGGCGCGCCGCGGCGTGATCGTCGCTTCCGGCGGGTTCAGCCGGGATGTTCCGCTGCGCACGGCCCATCAGCCCACTCTCGTTTCCGCTTACGGCTGTACGAACCACAAGGGTGCGACCGGGGAGATGATCCGGTATGCGCGCGCCGTTGGCGCGGACGTGCTGCATATGGAGTTTATACAGCTTTATCCCTGCGCCGACCCAAAGACCGGCGGGATTGATAAATTTGCATTCGATTGCTATTCCGGCACCGGGTACGGCTTAATCTATATAAACAAAGACGGCCGCCGCTTCGTGAACGAACTGTTGGGGCGCGACGCGGTTTCCAACGCGCAGGTAGGTTCCTGCGAGAAACCGACCTTCTCCGTTCTGAACGAGGCGATCTTTCGAAAGATGGCCCGTACGGAGGAGGAACTGGAAAAAGGCGTTGCCATCGGCCGACTGTACCGTGGGGATACTCCGGAGCAGCTGGCGCAGGCAATCGGCATCCCGGAGAATGTATTCGCGGAAACGGTGGCGCGCCACAATGAAGCTATCGCAAAGGGGACCGACCCGGAATTCGGAAAACCGATGAACCGGCAGATGTTGCCGATGTCGGAAGGCCCGTACTACGCCATAGCCCAATGGCCTTCCGTGCACTACACCATGGGCGGATTGCGGATCAACACCGACGCGCAGGTGATCGATATCTGGGGAGACCCGATTCCCGGCCTCTATGCCGCGGGAGAAGTCTGCGGCGGCGTGCACGGAACGAACCGGCTTGGCGGGAACGCCATAGCGGAGTGCATCGTGTTCGGGCGCATCGCGGGGATCAACGCGGCGAAAGCGGGACTGTAACAGAATAAGCAAAGCGAAGACTTATACCGAAAGGAGCAGGGGGATATGCAGGAATACACGATCCGAAATAAACGCCTGACGGACGAGGAGTTTTTCCGCATCCGGAGGGAAGAGGTTCTGCCGCAGTGGGAAACCGGAAAGCAGATTGAGAATTTGGACGAGTGCATCGCGGCGGCGTACGAGCTCTCCGTCGGGTTAGGACGAAATTACGCAATTACGCTGAAGGAGGCGCAGAAAAAGGGGATTCGCCTGCTTCAGCCGCAGTTTGGCCGCGCGCTTACCGAATATATGATTGACGGCATGTGCTATGTGGAACGGGAATCCCCGCTTTGTCCCGCAGGCCTGTGGAATATTTTTTCCGATTCGTATACGCGGAAAAACAACTACAAGATGGCCGCCGAAGGCATCGAGCGCAGCCGCAAAGAGGGAACAACCATGCTCAACGGCTGGCCCATTGTTAACTTCGGCGTTGAGGAAGCGCGAAGGATCAAGCGGGCTGTCAAGTCCCCCATGACGCTTAACTCGACGGATGAGGACGGACGCCTTGCTTCCGAAATTGCGCT
>DCTG01000010.1:10603-10872 GCA_002329245.1 Clostridiales bacterium UBA1446 | reverse complement strand
GGCTCGAATTTTCGGATTACCCCAAATGCTTTGAAGGCTACCCGATCGCGCTTATTACCGCAGGCCTTCTTTCCATGGCGTTCATGGGATTTTCCGGCCTGAAGATCTGGTAGCTTTCCCCCTCGTCCTTCCTCCGCATTCTCCCGAAAGGAGTTATCCATATGTCATTACATGTGCTGTATGCCGTTTTGGTCCTGTGCGGCTTGGGCGTACTCTTCGGTCTGGTTCTCGCGGTTGCCTCAAAGGTCTTTTCGGTGGAAACAGATCCC
>DCTG01000010.1:0-10597 GCA_002329245.1 Clostridiales bacterium UBA1446 | reverse complement strand
GGCGGCTGCGGCTATGCCGGCTGTTCCTCCTATGCCTCCGCCGTTGTCGAAGGACGCGCCCCTATCGGCATCTGTCCCGTCGGCGGGGTTTCCGTCGCCCGGAAACTGGCGGAAATCATGGGCACGGAGCTTGTCGATCCCCCAATCCGGCAGGTGGCGCTCGTGCGCTGTTCCGGCGGCAACTATGCAAAGCGAAAATTTGACTATGCCGGCCCGCGCGACTGCGTTTCAGCCCTGAACATCGGAGGGCACGGTCCGCTGGCCTGCGAATACGGCTGTCTGGGTTTAGGCACCTGCGCCAAGGTATGCCAGTTCGACGCGATTTATCTGGAACAGGGCGTGACCCGCGTCAATCCGGAAAAATGCACGGGATGCCTCAAATGCGTCGCCGCCTGCCCGCAGGGAATCATCACGATCATTCCTTACGGCAACAACGTCAGCGTCCTGTGCTCCAACAAGGACAAGGGCTCCCTGGTTCGAAAGCTTTGCGAAACGGGCTGCATCGCCTGCGGACTTTGCGCCAGAGCCTGTCCCCACGACGCGATCAACATAGAAGACAACTTGGCTCATATCAATTACCTTCGCTGCATCGGCTGCGGAAACTGCATGGAAAAGTGTCCGCAAAACCTCGTGGTGCACTCCGGAATCCGCACCGTACACGCGCACCCCGCGGCGCGGGACGCGCAGAGCGAGCAAGACAAAGCCGAGGCGCCGGAAACACCTGCTCCGCTCAAGGCCGAACCGGAACTTACCCATAAAAATCATTCGCGCGGCATCCAGATAGGGAAATTCAGCCAAAAGGGAAAGCGGCTGAAAAAGAAGTAATGACAGGACGCGCGCCGACCTGTTAAACAATCGAAAAGCCTTAGGCACAAAATCGCTTTTTGTGTCTAAGGCTTTTTCGTTCAATTTTCGGAAAAGATCCCGCAATCTCTTGCCATCCGTCTGATCGCGCGGTACACTATGAGAAGTCATTCCTGCGCCGGGTCCCGGGAGATAGCGGAACGCTTCTTCGCCGGTGCGATCGGATAAATCAAGTCCGCAAAACAACAATAAACGAGCGAGGGGATTGTATGATAGCCGATACTGTCTTGGACCTTATCGGGAACACGCCGATGTTGGATCTTCACAAGCTGACGCGGAAGAAAATTTACGCCAAAGCGGAATACCTCAATCCGGGCGGCAGCATCAAAGACCGCGTGGCAAAATATATGCTCGAACAGGCGGAAGCGCGCGGCGTCCTGAAACCCGGCATGACGATTATGGAGCCCACCTCGGGAAATACGGGAATCGGCATTGCGCTGGCCGGCGTCCAGAAAGGCTACCGTGTTGTGATTGTCATGCCCGAAAACATGAGCGAAGAGCGGAAAAAAATCCTATCCGCCTTAGGTGCGGAGCTCATTTTGACGTCGGCGGAAGAAAGCATCGGAGGCTCCGTCAGGGAAGCCGAAAAGCAGCTTGCCGCAAATCCCGATATCTTTATGCCCCAGCAGTTTGAAAATCCGGATAACCCTGAAATCCATTACAGGACCACGGCCGCGGAGATTTGGGAACAGACAAACGGCAGCGTGGATGTATTTGTTTCCGGCTTAGGCAGCGGCGGCACGTTAGCGGGCGTCGGCCGGTTTTTAAAGGAACAAAATCCGAACATCAAGGTGATCGCGGTAGAGCCGAAAAACGTCTCGGCGCTGTTAGGTCACGAACCCGGGCTGCACAAGATTCAGGGAATCGGAGACGGGTTTATTCCGAAGGTTCTCGACGTAAGCTTGATTGACGGGGTCGTCGAAGTGAGCGACGACGACGCAATCGAAACCGCGCGGCTGCTGGCCCGTACACAGGGGGTTTTGGTCGGAACCTCCTCCGGAGCAAACGTGTGGGCTTCCATGCAGATGGCGGAAAAGTACGGGNNCACGGGCTTGATAAAACGATCGTCACCATCCTGCCCGACCGCGTGGAACGCTACTTCAGCACGTCGCTGATTTAAACGCTTTCATCCGTCTGCGCCCCCGAAGGATGCCTCCCGAAAGGAAAACGCCGCGCTTGCGGCGCGGCGTTTCAGGCGTTTCCTCTACCNNCCGGAGAGACCGAAAGGGCAAAGATTACTTGGCGGTGTGCACCGGAATGCGCGCCGGGAAGCCATTTGCCCCCAATATTACGGATCAAAGCTCGTCTGCGGACTCCTTCAGCAACTGCTCTAAAATCTTTTCAAATCTCGCGTCGTGCGCTTCGGCGCTTTCATAGGATACATCCCAATCCATTTCGTTCATGTTACGGACAATATCGGGCAATACTTGGTAGGGGATGGAAACTAAGATGTTGTTATCGCCCCATAGCGTCTTGCTGCGCGGCCCTTCCACAAACTCCGGTATGATGTAATTGAGCTTCCCGGTTTTATAGGGGTAAATTAAAAACCAGGTGCAGCCCATGACCGGCGTGGCGGTAGAGGTGTACAGCTGGCCCGTCGCGTATGTATAAGCCCGCATAATGATCTCCGCCTTTGCTGGCGGCGCGGTGACAACCAACACATCCGGGTCAAAGGTAATTTTATCCAGCTTGGCAAACGTCACGTAATTGACCGTACCGCGGCCCATTGTGTAAATGTGCTGATACAGATTCTGGTTCGCCCGGGCTTCCTGAAAAATTCCAAGCCGTTCCCCAATCATCCCGCTTTCCGCAAACGGCTCCATGTCCTGCATCCCGAGGAATATTTTCCCCACGCAGCGTTCTTTGTGGTGCCTGGAAAAATAAAACGCATCCTCGGCCTTTTGGGCGCGGCTCACCATTTCGCATAGCGCGATATTGGACTCATCGCCGAGCGGCGCAATGCCTTCCGGCTTTAAAAAGGAAAACTTTACGCCTACCGGCGGCACCTCGAGTTCGAGCCTCCTGAATACGGAAAGGTCCTGCGACAGTTTTCTCATGCTAGGTTGTCCTCCTTTATTAATACGTTTCAGGGCATTCGGATATCGCTGTTCTCCTATGGAACCGGCAAACGGGCATATGTTAAGTCTCATTATATAAAAACCCGCTCGAAAATCATACTCACACTTTCTTACGGGTTCATAAATATTTGTTGAAACGAAAACAAATTAAGCTTTAATTATCGCAGCGGCGGACGCGGCCTTTCCGGCAAACGGCGAAAGACGGCCTGCTACCGGAAGCCGAAGCGATAATCAAAAATTTCTTCCGCCTTTGGTTTTGGGCAGGAATCGTGCTATAATGAGCTTGTCCTTATACCGGTTGGAAAACCTTGCATATTGGAGACGTGGAAATATGAATTTTATTACAGTAAGAGAACTCTACAGGCAAACCTCTTCGTTTTCTGGAAAGACGGTGCAAGTCTCCGGATGGGTGCGGACGGTCCGGGATTCCAAGGCGTTTGGTTTCATTGAGTTAAACGACGGCACCTTCTTTAAAAACCTTCAGATTGTGTTTGAAGAAGGCCGCCTTCCAAATTTCAAGGAAATCTGCAAACTGACGGTCGGCACTTCCATTCAGGCGGAGGGCGAATTGGTCCCGACCCCCGGCTCAAAGCAGCCGTTCGAACTCAAAGCGACGAAAATCGAAGTCGAAGGCCAATGCGCGCCAGACTACCCGCTGCAGAAAAAGCGGCACTCTTTCGAGTACCTCAGAACGATCGCGCATCTGAGGCCCCGCACCAATACGTTCTCGGCGGTGTTTCGAATCCGGTCGATTGCCGCGTTTGCCGTGCACAAGTTTTTTCAGGAGCGGAACTTCGTCTATGTCAACACTCCCATCATTACCGGCAGCGACTGCGAAGGCGCGGGCGAAATGTTCCGGGTGAGCACATTGGATTTGGATAACCTCCCTCGCGGCGAACAGGGCGGCATTGATTTTTCCAAAGACTTTTTCGGCAAGGAAACCAACCTGACCGTAAGCGGCCAACTGGAAGCCGAAGTCTACTGCATGGCGTTCCGGAACGTCTATACCTTCGGGCCGACCTTCCGCGCGGAAAATTCGAATACTCCGCGCCATGCGTCCGAATTTTGGATGATTGAGCCGGAGATTGCCTTCGCCGAGCTCAAGGACAATATGGCCCTTGCAGAGGACATGCTCAAATATGTCTTCCGGTATGTAATGGAGCACGCGCCCGAGGAGATGGAATTTTTCAATTCTTTCGTGGACCCGACGCTTCTGGAGCGGCTGCGTCTGATCGTAAATTCCGAATTCGCGCACGTCACCTATACGGAGGCAATCGAACTGCTTCGGAAAAATGAATCGGCCTTTGAATATCCCGTTACGTGGGGCTGCGACCTGCAAACGGAGCATGAACGCTATCTGACGGAAAAGGTTTTTCAAAAGCCGGTATTTGTCACGGATTATCCCAAGGAGATCAAGGCTTTTTATATGCGCTTAAACGACGACCAGAAGACCGTGGCGGCCATGGACCTGCTGGTGCCGGGCGTGGGCGAAATCATCGGCGGCAGCCAGAGGGAAGAACGGCTGCAGGTGCTGGAGGACAGGATGGGGGAACTCGGCCTGTGCATGGACGATTACAGCTGGTACCTGGATTTGAGAAAGTACGGCGGCACGAAGCACGCCGGGTTCGGGCTCGGATTTGAGCGCCTGATTATGTATCTCACGGGAATGTCGAATATCCGGGACGTGATTTCATTCCCAAGAACGCCGAAATCGGCGGACTTTTAACCGGCCAAACTTACAAGACAGGCACACAGAAGGGAGCGGTCCCGGCCGTGTGCCTGTCTTCTCTTTTCTATTGCGCGGGCGTTCCGCTGTTCTTGTTCTGATTCATGCTCGAAATAATCTGCGGAATCTTATCCGCGAGCGAGCTTGCGGCGGAGCCAACCGGCAGCATGGTCACATTTTGATTGTCAATGACCAAAACGGCATCCGTGCAGAGCTTTGCGCCGAGCCCCAGCGCTCCCGTTCCGGTTCCTGCGCCAGCCGTTCCCGGCATCTGACCCTGCTGACCTTTCCCAAGCGACGCGTTTCCGCCGCCATACCCCACGGTAATCGAAACAATCGGGAGAAAGGTTTTGTCCCCCTGTGTGACGGGCTTTCCGATAATGCCTTCTCTTTGGGTAAAGTCTTCAAGACTTTGAAATAAAAAATTCACGTTGTCGGTCAGATTCTGCTGTTCCATACCTCTGCCTCCTCCTTTTTTATTTTTCAATGCTCTAAAATAGTTTACGGCCGTCTTTCCTACGTTCACTTTTGTCGTCCCCCGGATGCGAAAGCCTGCGCGGCGGGCGATAAATTCCGGATTCTGTTCCAATCGTACGCCCGGCAGAAGAACAGCCGCCATGTTGATGAGAACATACAGGATGCCCGTCAGTCCGGGATCCGGAAATCCGTAATCTGCCTGTATCTTCGTATCCGTTAAAGCAAGGGATTTCAGGACTGAGCCGCGTTTTTTCCTTGCCTTTTTGGGTTTTTCCCGCCTTTTTTCCCAGCGCAAAATGGATACCGCAGTTTGCATCCCTGTCCGGTGCAGGGAAGTTTTTACCCGGAGAGCGGAACGCCAGCAAACGGACAGACAGAGTTCATCCCGGTCTGCGTGAACAAAAAAGAAAAGCCGAACCGGCCAAATGAAAGATCCGCAGACCAATAGGATAATGATACCAATAAGCGATAAGCTGATATACATGGCGATTCCCTCTTCGCGTAGTTTTTGCCCCAATCCTCTTTTTATGATAACAAACAAGGTGCGCGCGCCCTAAAACTTTTGGGAATAAAAACAAATCCTGCGCACAGCGCCAAAATTATCGAAAGAAAAGCAAGATCCTTTGATACGGTGCAAAACAGGTCCGTTTCAATCATACCGCCGGTTGTCGTAAAGGCAACCGGCGGCCCGTTTTATATGAAGCGCCAAAATTCGTTCCCTTAATTTATCGGATTGAACAATGCGTTTCGTGTCGAATTGTGCTATGATCAAATTAACAATATCTGTCATTTATATGATTAATTATTTTATTGTTACAATTTTTCACTTGTTACGGAGTTGGGAACCATGAAAAAAGCAGAAGGAAACCGTTTGATCCCGGCGCTGATCGCAGCGGTTGCAATCCAGTCCTGCGCCGGTATTCTTTACATCTGGAGCATCTTCCAGGTCCCGGTCATTGAATATTACGGCTGGGAGCCGGGCAGCGTCTCTCTGATCGCTTCCTTCATGATATTTGGGTTTGTGATCGGGACTTTTATAAGCGGACAGCTGAGCGCAAAAACCCATCCGAGAACTCTTTATGTCATCGGCGCCTCTCTGTTCGCCGGCGGCATGCTGATCACCTCGCTTATCAGAAGCGGCGAGCCCTGGATGTTCTATCTCAGCTACAGCTGTGTTTCCGGCTTCGGCAGCGGGTTCGTCTATAATACCGTCATGTTCCTGCTCCAAAGCTGGCTTCCGCATCGGCGCGGGCTTGCGTCCGGCATCGCCGCAAGCTCGTTCGGCGCCTCCGCGCTTATATTCAGTCCGGTAATCCAGTGGATGCTTGGCAAATGGACGGTTCCCGAAACGTTCTGCATACTTGGCTTTTTGTTTTTTGCCGTCTTCCTGGCCGTCTTTTTCTTCTTCCGTTCTCCTTCCGAAGCCTATCTGTCCGCCCTGTGCTCCAAAGGCAAACAGAACGATTTACAGGACGGGGTGGGATTGGGCGCCGCGCTCCGGGACATGCGCTTCTGGTGCATCGCGCTTACGCTCTTTTTCATCACCGGCGCATGGAATGTTCTCGTGCCGATTATCAAACCGCTCGGGATGCTGCGCGGTCTTTCCGAAACTGCCGCCCTGCTCACGGTCATGCTTACCGGAGCGTTCAACGCGGCCGGCCGTTTGATTGTCGGAATTTTTTCCGACCGGGTCGGGCGCGCCCCCGCCATCATTCTTATGGCCATTCTAACCGGAGCGGCCGCACTTGCTCTGATCGTAGCGACGGGGGGAATCTATTCCGCCGCGATCTTAGCTGTCGCCTTCGCGTACGGCGGCCCCTCCGCAACCTTTCCCGCCATGGTCAGCGACAGCTTCGGACCCAAACATGCAGCCGCCATATACGGTTCCGCCATGCTTACCTTGGGATTGTCTTCCGTGGTTTTCAACAAGTTGTCGGCATGGCTCAGCGCTTCCGGCGCGGCAACCGGAGATTATACCGCCACATTTATCATGGCGGCGGTCAACTGTATCCTTCCGATCCTGTTCATGGCTTGGTACACAAAACTGAACAAACGGGAACACGCCGCGGTATTTGCTTAATCGCGCGTCCTGAGTTATTCCTAAACCATACGCAAATTGGTTTACAAATAATTTGAAACATTTTTTAAACCTGAGCAAACGCGAGAAAACCGGAGATATCAGAAGCGCCGATGTAATATCGAACAAAATCATCGGAATATCGGAATTGATTTTTGTCACATTATACAATATACTTGAGACAAGCTCCAGGGAACACCAAATGAATATAGTTTGGAACGGAAGACCGCCACAGTACTTGTGGAAAACAGAAGCGCAAACACAGCGGAACGTAAGTGAGGCGTGTTGCGGATCTAACAGGTGGACAACGGTTTCAATGCGAGACAAGTATGAAGGTTTATGCCTTTGGTATGAGTCGGTCAGAGGAATTCGGGTTCAAATGTTCGGTTTAACAGCTTTTGTATGAAAATAGGGTCGCCGGGAAGGGCTATAGGAATGTGGGTTCGCTGGAGCTTTCTAATATTCCAGAACGCCGAGGCNNTCGGCGTTCTGGACGAATGGATTTTTATGTCGGGATGATTGCAATATGCGGAAGATTGCGGCCCTTCTCCTCCACGTCCAAACCGTATCCCCAAAGCCTTGTTTTGTTTACCTCAAAACCGACATACGCAATGGGTATTTGGATGAGCTGTTCTTCCGGGCTGAGCAGCAGCGTACAGATCTGAATGCTTGCGGCTCCCCGGCTCTCTAAGTTCTGCATGAGGTAGCCGGTCGTAAGCCCGCTGCGTACGATATCTTCGATGAGGAGCACATGCTTTCCGCTGATATCATAATCGAGATCCTTGGTAATCCGCACGGCGCCGGTTCTGCCGGTCGCGTTCGGGTAGATTCCGATGGAGATCAGGTCGATCTGAAGCGGCAAGTCGATTTTCCTTGCAAGATCGCAAAGAAAAAACAAGGATCCCTTCATGACGCCGACTAAGATAAGTTCTTTTCCCCGATAGTCCTCCCCGATCTCTTCTCCAAGCTCCGAAATCCTTTTTTGCAGGGTTTCTTCACTGAAGGCAATTTTGTCAAGCATGCCGTTCATTCGTTTTCTCCTCTATTCAGTTTGAAACGTTCGATCAGGGAATAAAAGTCCTTTTTGTATACAATCTTGATATTGATGCCGGGGTAAAGCTCGCGCAGCTTTTTGACCTTCTTGTTTTTCAGCGTTACATATCTTTGATCCATTGTGGTCAGTTCAATATAAGTATCAAACCGGGGCAGATAAAAATCGGGACTGAACGCCATGGTCACGTTCCCCTCCGCGTCCCATTCGATTGGAAACGTTTTCGGTTCATATTTCCATTCAAGCTGAAACGTATCTAAGATTTCGGCAAACTCCGCCTCCGACTGGTTTTTAAACACCGGACGCTCCGCGGGATGGTCCTTGCTCTCAGGGCGCTCAATCTGCATCTGACTTTGTCTGAGCCGCTCCTGCTCCCCGTACAGGGTTAAGATGGCGGAAACGCACTCGTCGACCGACAGGAAAGCGGTGTTCAGGATCAAATGGTAAAACGAAGGGTCCGTATTATCGGCTCCGAACACCGTAGACACAAACTTTTTATGCCTTTTATCCGCAGTATCCAAGATCCGCTTTGCTTCCTCGTCCGATACATGGTACAGTTTCTTCGCTCTTGACACCCGAACCGGTTTCGAGGCGACAATCCGAACATGGAGGGCATCCCTGCTGTTTGCGAAAATCACCTGGGAGCCGAACCCGACCAAAACGGCGGGCTTCTTCTCCGCAAACGACTGCAATTCCTTCGTCAAGGCCTCCAATACGGTCCCTTTTCCGTTTCTCGGGTTTAAGTAATACTTTGCGCTCTCCGCAAGCAGATTGCGTTCAAATGGACTGGAAGCGATATCGGGAAAATAGTGAAACAAATTGGTTCTGGAAATCAGATCCCAATTCAGCCTGCGCGATAATGCTTCCGCGATATCGTCACCGAAACTGCACATTTGCCTTGAAATCGTTATAACAGGCAACCGCGCAACCTCCCTTTCCCCGCCCTTTGGTCATTATCGGCATTCGGGTCTGTTACAGCTTGATTTTACCATAGAACACCGGCAATTGGTATAGGACAATCAAATTTTGAGGGCCGTACTAATTCTATCCTCATGATCTCATCCATATACCATAAATCGGTAAGGCGCCCGCCGTACGCCCTGAGCGCAGCCGAAAAACTCAGCTGCGCCGCTTGTTCAAACGGCGCAGCCTGCATGATCCCTCGCTGTAAGTATCGGGCGCAATCGTTAAGAAAACCCGAAATAGCGCATAATGCCGTTAAAAATCCCCTGGGCGAACAGATATTGATTGTTTCGCAGTTTTTCCGCGTCGGAGGAATTCGAAATATATGCCAGCTCAACCAAAATCGCCGGCATCCTAGTCCTTCTGAGCACATATAAGGACGGATTCGTCCGGATGCCGTTGTTTCTTGTGCCCACCGCTTCCACGATACCGTCCATAACCTGCTCGGCAAGCCAGTTTGCCTGCGTATAGAATCGATAGATATAGACTTCCGTCCCGTTGATCGCCGGATTGACGTTGGCATTGGTGTGGATGCTGATAAAATAATTTGCCGGCCACGAATTTGCCATTCTGACACGTTCGGCGAGACTCGTTGCATTGTTGGTCCCGAGTACGGTGGTGGGCGTCGGCCTTGACAAACGAGCCTCGAAACGGGGGTCGCTGTTTAACAGCTCCGCCAGGTAGATTCCAACCTGGAACGTAATGTCCTGTTCATTGAGCCCGAAGCCGGAAGCTCCGGTATTGTGATACCCGGTCGGGTTATGTCCCTGATCGATAAATATTTTGATTGCCATAACAACACTTCCTCGTTTTTAGTCCGTTTTATTATATTCCCGCCGCTTCCCGAATGGTGAACCGACGAACGGGATAAAAGGGTGAGGGCACGAAAAAAACCGCCCGGAAGCGGGCGGCGTTTTCTTTGACAAGCGGCAATGGAATTGACGGAACTTAAGAAGTTTTCGAAGCAAGAACGCTTCTGCCTGAAATCAGCCAGGGAGCCGGGAACGGCTCCGTCAGGTTTTTGCTGTTGACGCGCGAAACCGCAATATGGATGGCCTCCGTCCGTTCCAGACCGTTCTCCCGGAACAGGGCGGGAATCGAGGTCAGAAGCTCAAAATCCAACGTATAAATCAGAAACTCCATTGCCGGATTGACGGCCAATAGACGCTTGATTTCACTGCCAAGCCGGGGAGAGGCGACAATAAACGCAATGTCCGGCGGCGGCAGACGATCCAAATCCCCGTTTTCCAGAGACTCGATGATCGTTACATTATTCAGGCCGAATTTGATTGCGTTTTCTTTCATTGTACTTCGGTCTCTGGCGTCGTATTCCACGGCGATTACGCGGCCTTCCGGCGCCG
>DCTG01000196.1 GCA_002329245.1 Clostridiales bacterium UBA1446 | reverse complement strand
CGCCTTTGCGGCGGCGGACCTGCTCAGCCAGGCGGAACACGACGCGCTTGCCAGCGCGATTCTTCTGACCACCAGCTCCGATCTTGCGGAAAAAGTCAATTCGGAGCTGGAACGTCAAACGGCCCTCTTGGAGCGCGCGGATATCATCCGTAAATCCCTCGCGAATTTCGGCGCCTGCATCCTCTGTCCCACGCTCCGGCACGCGGCTGCGCTTGCCAACGAAATCGCGCCGGAGCACCTTGAGATTCTGACGGAAAACCCGAGGGAAATCCTGCCGCTCATCAAAAACGCGGGCGCGGTGTTTTTGGGCGCCTACAGCCCGGAACCCCTCGGGGACTATTTGGCGGGGCCGAATCACGTCCTGCCCACCTCGGGTACCGCTCGGTTTTTCTCCCCGCTCTCGGCGGAGAGCTTTCTCAAAACCATGAGCGTCGTCGAGTATACGAAGCCCGCGCTTTCCTCGGTACGGCGCGAAATCATGACGATAGCGGAGGCGGAACGCCTGACCGCTCACGCAAATTCCATCCGTGTCCGGTTCGGATGCGGGGAGAAGTAGAAAGAAGGGTTTATCATGGAGCGAATCGCCGCAATCAACCGGAGTACAAAAGAAACGGAAATTCTCCTCGAGCTGAATCTCGAGGGCGGCGCGGTCGAGGTGGAAACCGGCATCGGGTTTTTCGACCACATGCTGACCGTCCTCGGCTTTTACGCCGGCATGGGCCTGAAACTCAGAGTGAAGGGGGACCTCCACGTGGACGGCCACCACACCGCGGAGGATACCGGCATCGCGCTCGGGCAGGCGCTCAAAGCCGCGCTCGGCGATAAGGCAGGCGTTTGCCGCTTCGGCAGCGCGTTTGTGCCCATGGACGAGGCGCTTGCCATGACCGTTTTGGATCTCTCCGGCCGGCCCTATCTTGTCTTCGACGCGGTGATGCCGCAGGAGCGGATCGGGGAGTACGAGTCCTGTCTGACGAAGGAGTTCATGGCGGCGCTCGCGAGCTGTGCGGGACTCACCCTGCACCAGAAGATTCTCAGCGGGGACAACGCCCACCATATAACGGAAGCCCTCTTTAAATCGCTCGGGCTCGCGCTCAAGCAGGCGGTCAAAATCGAGGGCGGCGCGATACCTTCCACAAAAGGGGTTTTATAGTTGAAAACAAAAACGGCTGTCGTGGACTATGGCGTGGGGAATCTCCACAGCGTGATAAACGCCATGGCCTACTTGGGCTTTGATACACTCGTCACGGGCGACGGGCGGGAGATCGAGCGCGCGGACGCGCTTATCCTGCCGGGCGTGGGTGCGTTCCCCGACGCCATGGAGCATCTGCGCGCCCGGGGCCTTGACGCGGTAATCAGAAACCAGGCGGGGCGCAAGCCCCTCTTGGGCATCTGCCTCGGAATGCAGCTTCTCTTTGAAGCGGGGGATGAGATTCGCCCCTGCGACGGGTTGGGACTTATCCCGGGCCGCGTGGGGAAGATCGAAACCAAGCGGAAACTGCCGCATATCGGTTGGAACAATCTGGAGTTTCCAAACCCGTCCCCGCTCTTTGCGGGACTTGAAAAAGGGGCATATGTGTATTTTGTCCACACCTACTGCGGCAGGCCGTCGCGCCCGGAGGACGTTCTGGCCCATACGGACTACGGGGAAAAGATTTGCGCCGCGGTCGGGCGGGGAGGCGTTTACGGCTGCCAGTTCCATCCGGAAAAAAGCGGCGAGGCGGGCCTTCTTATCTTGAAAAATTTCGGGGAGCTGAGCCGATGACGATAGTTCCGGCAATTGATCTCAAGGACGGGAAATGCGTCCGCCTGTTCAAAGGGGATTTTGAAACCGCGCATCAGGTGGCGGACGACCCCCTTGAGGTCGTGCGCGCCTTTTCGGAGGCGGGCGCAAGGTATGTTCATATGGTGGACCTCGACGGCGCGCGCAGCGGCGAGCGGAAAAACGAAATGATTATCCGCGCTGTGGCGGAGCGGTCGGGGCTGAGGGTAGAGCTTGGCGGCGGCATCCGCGGCATGCGGGATATTGAAATGCTTGATGCCATGGGCGTGTGGCGCTTTGTGATCGGCTCCGCCGCCGTATCCGACCCCGGCTTTGTCGCCGAGGCGGTCCGTCGGTACGGGGAGCGGATTGCCGTGGGCGTCGACGCGAAGGACGGCTATGTCCGGGTGTCGGGCTGGACGGAGGATTCCGGCTTCCATTACCTGTCGTTTGCCGCCTCCATGGAGGATTTGGGCGTCAAAACGCTCATTTTTACCGATATCGAAACGGACGGAACGCTCTCCGGGCCTCCGCTGAGCCGCCTGCGCGCGCTGCGGGAAAAGCTTTCCTGCCGCCTGATCGCGAGCGGCGGGGTCGGAAAGCTTTCCGACGTCCGGGCAGTGCGCGAAGCCGGCATGGACGGCCTTATCATCGGCAAGGCCTATTACGCGAACACAATCGATCTGAAGGAAGCCCTCGCAGTCGCGGGAGAGCAGGAAGAATAGGACCGCTTGCGCTTTCCTCTCCTCGGCCTTCCATACCGCCGCACCGTAAGAGGAAAGTTGTTTAGACTAGCTGCAAAAAAGGCTCCCCCTTTCTCATCCGATTCCGCCCGACAGAAAGGACTGGTTTCATGCACGCGAAACGAATCATCCCCTGCCTCGACGTCCGGGACGGGCGCGTAGTCAAGGGTGTCAACTTTGTCAACATCCGGGACGCCGGCGACCCTGTGGAGTTGGCCCGCCGNNCCCGCCGCTACAGCGACGAGGGCGCGGATGAAATCGTCTTTTTGGACATTACGGCGACCCACGAAGCCCGGGCAACCGTGACCGACGTCGTGCGGCGCACGGCAAAGCAGGTTTTCGTTCCCCTCACGGTCGGCGGCGGCATCCGGACTTTGGACGATTTTTACGATTTGCTTCGCGCAGGGGCGGATAAGATTTCGATCAATTCCGCCGCTGTGCGGGATAAAACGCTGATTTCACGGGCGGCCGAACGCTATGGCAGCCAGTGCGTGGTGCTTGCCATCGACGCGCGTCGCCGTCCGGACGGCTCCTTTGAAGTGGTTATCAACGGCGGCCGCATCGGAACGGGCATAGACGCCGTCGAATGGGCGAAAGAAGGCCAGGCGCTTGGCGCGGGGGAAATTCTGCTCACCTCGATGGATGCGGACGGCACGAAAGCGGGCTTTGACCTTCAGATGACCCGCGCGGTCACCGAGGCGGTGCACATTCCGGTCATCGCCAGCGGCGGCTGCGGCGCGCTCTCCCATTTTGCCGAGGTGTTCGCCGAGGCCGGCGCCGACGCGGCGCTCGCCGCCTCCCTGTTTCATTTCGGCGAGCTGACCGTGCCGCAGGTAAAGGCGTATCTGAGCGAGCAAAACATTCCGGTGAGACTGTAAGAAAGGCGGATCCGGACGCGGCCTTTTCCGCCCGGGAAAGGGAAGACGGGCCGTTTTATCCGGAGAAGGAAAGAATGGAGCTATCTGAACTCTTTCAAAAAAGCGAGCTCGTCCCGGTCATTGTGCAGGATGAACGAACAAAGGAAGTGCTCATGTTGGGTTACACCAACGAAGAAGCGTTGCGAAAAACGATGGAAACCGGAACCGCCTGGTTCTGGAGCCGGAGCAGGAGGAAGCTTTGGAACAAAGGCGAAACCTCGGGAAACTTCCTGCATGTCAGCCGGATTGAGGCCGACTGCGACCTCGACGCCCTGCTGTATTTCTGCAGGCCGGACGGCCCGACCTGCCATACCGGAAGCCGCAGCTGCTTTTTCAACCGCGTGATGGGGGAGGAATGAATATGGACGATGCGATGCGGGAACTGTATGAAGTGATATTGGACCGGAAGAAGCGTCCGCAGGAGGATTCCTATACCTGCTACCTCTTCGACAAGGGGCTTGATAAAATCCTGAAAAAGGTGGGGGAGGAGTGCGCGGAGACGATTATCGCCGCAAAAAACGGCGCGCCGGAGGAACTGATCGCCGAAGCCTCCGACCTTTTGTATCACCTTTTGGTCCTTTTGGCCGAACGGGGCGTCCCGCTTTCGGACGTGGAGGAGGAGCTTCGCCGCAGGAGCCTTAAAATCGGGAATCTGAAGAAAATGAAAAGCACCGACAAAAATTCATGAGCCGTCCTTCGTAGGAAATGCACAAAAGCTCGGAACGGATTTGTAACAAACTTCCGTAGCGGATTGCATTCCCTCATGATACAATTTTTATGATAAAAAACATTCGATTCCTGAGAATTGCACCAAAGATCACCAAAGGAGGAGAGTTAAGTATGCCGTTTGTCACAGACCCCAAAAATGGCCTGCAGTTCGTGGAACTGAGCCATCCGTGGGGCACCGGCGTCCCGTCCTATCCCGGCGACGACGACGTCATTTTTGACCATGGGGTCAAGCACGCCCAGTTTGGCGTGCAAGCCTTCAAAATCCGCACAAACTTCCACACCGGTACCCATATGATTGCTCCCATTCATATGCAGCCCAGAGGCGAGGACCTTGCTCAGGTGGACCCGGGCCGTTTCTTTGGAAACGGGATTATTTTAGACCTGCGCCACAAGAAAAACTGGGACAAGATCACCGCTGAGGACCTGAAGGCGGCCGGCGAGATCCGTGACGGTGACATCGTCGCCATCAACACCGGCTGGCACAAAAAGTACTCCGACTCCATGGAGTATTTCGGTGAGGCTCCCGGCCTGACCTTAGACGCCGCCGAGTACCTTATCACCAAGAATCCAAAGTTCGTCGCGGTCGACATGCCGTATGTCGACTGCCCCTGCGCCACTGCCCTGACCCCGCATGTGGGCCGTCCGGGTCCCTTCATGAAGCGCCTGGTTCCCATCTACAAGGAGAAGACCGGCCGCGACGCGCTGGAGGACTATCCCGGCTTCTATCCCGCGCACAAGGCGCTGGCCGCCGCCAACATTCCCGTCATTCAGCAGATGGCCGGAGACGTGGACGAGGTTACCGGAAAGCGTGCCACCATGATAGCCACTCCCTGGAAGATTTGGAGAGGCGACGCCTGCGTCGTCCGCTTTGTCGCGATTTTCGATCCCAGCGGCAAAGTCCGTATTGATCCCGGCCTTTGATCGGCAGAAAGGAGAGTTGCGACATGAGTGTTCAGATTTTCGACCTTAGCCATACCTTTGAGCCGTTTATGCCCCAGTGGCCCTCCGGCTGCAACCTCAAAATTGAGGTCAAGCGTTTTCACGCCAACGACAACATGTATAATATCCAGTGGGAAGGCATCATGCACCGCGGCACCCATATGGACGCCCCCCTGCATGTAACCGAATGCACCCCCGATATTACCGAGTACCCCCTCTGGCGCTTCTTCGGCACCGGCGTCTGCCTCCACATCCCGAAGGGCAAGTGGGGCAAGATTACGCCCGAGGACCTGGAAAACGCCACCCCGAAGATTCAGGAAGGCGACATCGTCATGATCAACACCGACCAGCATAAAATCTGGAGCGACAGCGACGATTATTTCGCCTACGGTTGCGGCGCCACCGGCGCGGCCGCAGACTGGTTTATCGAACGCAAGGTCAAGATGGTCGGCTACGGCTGCCAGGCCAACGACCATCCGATTGCGACAAAGCTTGTCGACCACGGCCTTGGGCCCACCCGTCCCGATCTCATTGAGGAGTGGAAGCGGGAATACGGCCGCGATCCCAAAGTGGACTTCCCCCTTTGGGAAGACGCACATAAGAACCTGATGGTGAAAGGCGGCATCCCCGGCATTGAAAACGTCGGCGGTGAAATCGACCAGGTCACCGGCAAGCGCTGCTTCTTCGCCGCGTTCCCCTGGCGTTTTGTCAAAGGCGAAGGCTCCGGCGTCCGCGTTCTCGCAATCACGGACCCGAATCAGGAATTTCGTTTCGAAACCGGCAAATAATCCTATGGCACGGGGACGCCCTCGGCGTTCCCGTGCCTTTGTCGACCGGTGAAATAAGTTGACGAATGAAAATTTTAGGTGTAAGATAATTTCGCAAAATTTTTATAAGGAGTGGACCCATATGGACCTGTTTAATTTAAAAGGTAGAAATGCCGTCGTGGTCGGCGGAGCCGGCGGAATCGGCCAGGCTATCGCGCAGGGACTTGCCGAAGCCGGCGCGAAAGTCGCGANNAGAAGAATCCCTGAAGAGGGCGCAGTCCGAGATCAAAGCCGCAAGCGGATGCGACGTGTCCTACTACACGGTGGACGCGGTCGACGAAACCAGCGTTCAGAATCTTGTCGCCGCCACCGTCAAGGACATGGGCAAGGTCGACATTCTCGTGTGCGCGCAGGGCTTCAACAAAAAGTTCGACGCGCAGGATTTCCCGATGGATGTGTTCCGTCAGATGTTAGACGTCAACGTCACCGGCTTCATGATGTGCGGCAAGCATTTCGGCAAGCACATGATGGAGAACAAATACGGCAAGATCGTCCTTCTGTCCTCCGTCCGCGGCAAAATCGCTACCAAGGGTCCCGGCAACGCAGGCTACTGCGCCACCAAGGGCGCCGTTGATATGCTGACCCGCCAGCTGGCTTCCGAGTTCGGACCTTACGGAATCACCGTCAACGCCATCGGCCCCACCGTCACCGAAACTCCGATGATGACCAAGCTGATCGAGAGCCGCGGCGGAGACGCCTACCGGAAGAGCCTCGCCGATGCGCTGCCCATGCGCCGCATGGCCGTTCCCGAAGACTGTGTCGGCTCCGCCATCTTCCTTTCCGCTCCGGCCTCCGACTTCATGACCGGCAACATCCTCTATCCGGACGGCGGCCTGACCTGCATCGGCTAAGAGTTCCCGAATGAAATCGCGGCAAAGCAAAAGGCTCTGTGTCATTCGTTGGGATGGAGCAAAACGTAACCTATGAAAAGTATCCGGCAAGCGGTAAATTCCGCTTGCCGGATTTTCTATCTCATCAGGAAAATAACCGAAACAAAAATACGCTTTGCGCGAGTTGAGCGCGACGAATCGGCGCGCCGGAGTCGCTGAAAGAAGTTTTTTCCGTATCGTTAGCCTTCCTCCAAACTCCATAGGGGTACATCCAATAGGGGGGAACGGGAGTGTTGACAAAAAACCTTCGTCCCGCCGGAGGCCGGGGGATCCTCGAAGGGGGACTTCCCCCCTTCGGCGCGGCCAAGGAGCGAAGCGACACGCTTTCCGCGGAAATCGTCCGCGCCCGGAACCCCTCTCCTATGCCGGTGCTTTTGGTGACTTTTCTTGCCGGAACAAGAAAAGTCACAAGCGGAGCGTGTTTCTTTTGTCTTATTCTCTATATTGATTTATGAAAACGCTTGCCCTGTTGCTTGAAAGAAGTGTAAAAACACCGAAAAAAGGCTCCCCTGGAGGGGAGCTGGCGCGAAGCACCTGAGGGGTGGAGAAGCGCAAACCTAAACCATAAACGGTTCCGTGCTATTCGTGGCAGGGAGGGCCCGNNTGCCCTCAGCGGGCCGCCTCCTTCTCGTCTCATCTTCCGTTGCAAGCGCTTCCTTGCCCTCCGCAATTCAGACCCCGATGCCCACGGCGTGCCGCTTTTATTTGTTGCGATCGCCGCCAAGCAGCAAAAAGGAAGTCAAAAGGAGTTTTTTGTTTTCCGCGTCGTCAAGGGGCCAGGCAACAATTTCCCGTATCTTCGACATCCGGTAAATCAGACTGTTCCGGTGCAGTCCCAGCCGGTTTGCGGTATCGGTATAGTTTCCGCCGCAGAGCAGAAATTCAAACAGCGTCTGCATATAGCGGGTGTCGTTGCGCCTGTCGTGCTCCCGCAGCCTGTAGAGATCGGGGTGCACCGCGTAAGGGGCCTCCGGTATGGAGCCTAACCACTCCGCGAGAAATCCATAGGCCGCTTCGTGCATGGTGAGGCTGTTGAGGTTGCGGCGCACGGCGGCTTCCAACACGAGAAGCGCCTGCCGGTAAAAGGAGATGAAGCGTTCCAATCCGGAAAACTCGTGGCTGGCGCCCCAGACAAAGGCGTCGGCGGGGATCGCTTCCCGCATCCGGTTCAAAACGGCGTGGTAGCCTCCCTCCTGCGTGAGATTGAGAATGCTGACGATTCTGTTGCTGTAGATAAAAGTGCTCCCGCTTAAAGGAAGCGTCTCCAGCTTGTCCCGCAGAACGCCAAGGATGGGGGATTCCTGCCGGGTTTTCGTTTCAATGCAAAACAGAATAAACTCGTCCCCGTCGGACCAGCGGGTGGCGTGCTGAATAGCTTTGACATTTTCGGGGGTGCATTCGCCCTTTTCCAGAAGCGAGGAAAAAAAGCCGGATAAGCCTGAAATGGTGGCGTACAGAGCTTTGTTGGCGTTTATGTACAGCTCCAATACGCGGGAAAACGCGTACATGAGGTGCGTATCCCCGGGATTGAAAGGGTTCCCGTTTTCCAGGGCGACGACCTCGCACACCCGCTTGTCTTCCAGCCAGACGTTTGTGCGCAGCACCATGCCGCCGTAGAAGGGGGAACGCACGATATCCGGGTATTTGTGCAAAAAAACGGCCTGGAAGTCGGGATCGAGGCTTACCGCCTTGACGGCGTTAAAATCCGGCGCGCGGGTCTGCACGCTCTGCTCCAAATTTGTCCAGTCCGGGTGGACGGAGGGGTCATAGCCGGAGGTAATGGCGAAAACCCAGCTGCTGTTTCCCTTGATGAACATGGGGCGCCGGAACACGTTGTGCGCGCGGTCCAAAAGGGACTGGAGCGGAAGATTGCGCGCGACGCAGTCCAAGAGGGAGATCTCCCAGGCGTTGTAAAATTCAAAGGCCCGGTTCGCCTCGTTAACGGCTTCCTTCGGGGAGATGCCGGCAAGAAACAGGGTATCCTCCCCGTTCCGGAAAACGGTGTCGAAAGAGTCGCCTTCGGGGAAGTCGTCCGCAGCCGAAACGAAGAGAGCCCCTTCTTCCGCTTCCCCGAGGTCCGGGCTGTCCGCAAGGCGCGTGCCGGTCAGGTTGGCGTGTCCCAGAGAAATGACGGCCGAGGTCCGGATGTTCCGGGCCGACATCCACGCCTCCAAGGTCCAAAGGCTCAGCTTCAAAAATACCACCTCCCGGCTTTGCGCATACGAAAGCCGCGGTTATTATATCGCGAAAGCTGCGCCTCTTGCAAGGGGATTGCATCTCCTGCGCGATCTTCCGCCGCTCATATCCCGGCGGAGAAGTCTTTCGGGCGCAGATATGCCATCTTAAGGCACAGCGGTTCTATCAATGGAAACTCCGATTTGTGTATATTGTACAATATTTATGGGTGCAATCTCTATCGCCTTTCTGTTNNGATGAATTTAATTAAAAAGTAATATTTTGTTTGACAATAGTAGATTTGAGATATATGCTACAGATGGTATTCTATTTATTACGACATAATTCGACAAAAGTTTTAGAAAATTTTTTTCTTTTTTTTACATATTATTCATACCGTTCATATCGTATTAATATGTATATGAGAATATATTAGTATAAATTCCTCGGAAAGGGGCGGATTACCTTGAAAAGGGTTAT
>DCTG01000019.1 GCA_002329245.1 Clostridiales bacterium UBA1446 | reverse complement strand
GATATAAAATGTCCTTTTTTCCATATGATGGAGACCTCCTTCAGAAAATGAAAGCGCGGGAAAGAGAATATACGTAGTATACCACATCCATTTTTGATGTTGCAAGCCGGGGGTGGAATTTCTTCCTCCCCCCGCGTTTGAAATGGCAATTATATCTTGCAGGAGGAAAAGCGCGGTGCTATAATCAAAAATTAAGAATCCAATCAATGCTTCCGGGTGATGCAGCGTTCGCCGGGACAAAGGAGACTTTCAGATGGAAAAAATCAAAGTGGAGCGAACATCCACTCCGAAAACGAAGCCGGATTTTGACAAACTCGGCTTCGGAAAGCACTTTTCGGACCATATGTTTCTGTTAAACTATGACGAAGGAAAAGGCTGGCACGACCCGCGCATCGTACCTTACGGCCCCTTTGTCTTAGAGCCGTCCACCATGGTATTCCATTACGCGCAGGAAATTTTCGAGGGACTAAAAGCCTACCGGAATCCGGAAGGCGGGGTGCAGCTGTTCCGTCCGATGGACAATATCCGCCGCATGAACGATTCCTGCGAGCGGATGTGCATTCCGAAGCTTGCGGAAGAGCTCGCTCTGCAGGCGATTTGCGAGCTTGTGCGTGTCGACGCGGATTGGGTGCCCTCCGCCGAGGGAACATCCCTGTACATCCGGCCTTTTATCATTGCGACGGACGCCAGCCTTGGCGTCCACGCCGCGCACAGCTATCTGTTCTGCATCATCACCTGTCCCGTTGGTTCCTATTATCCCGAAGGCATCAATCCGACCAAAATTCTGATCGAGAATCAGGATGTGCGGGCGGTCCGGGGGGGAACCGGTTACGCGAAAACCGGTGGCAACTACGCGGCTTCCATCCGCGCGGGGAAGCGGGCGGAGGACATGGGCTATACGCAGGTATTGTGGCTCGACGGCGTGGAGCGCAAATATGTTGAGGAAGTCGGCAGCATGAACGTGCTGTTTAAAATTGACGGAGAGGTTGTAACGCCCGCCCTGACCGGCTCTGTGCTCTCGGGGATAACCCGCCGTTCCTGCCTTGAAATGCTCCGAAGCTGGGGTATCCCCGTGACGGAACGCCTCGTTTCCGCGGAAGAACTGTTTCAGGCGGCGGAAGAAGGCCGACTGGAGGAAGCCTGGGGCAGCGGAACGGCCGCGGTTATTTCTCCCATCGGAGAAATGGGCTGGGGAGACCGGCGCATCCTTATCGGAGGAGGCAAGATCGGTCCTCTGACCCAAAGGCTCTACGACACCCTGACGGGTATCCAGTGGGGCAAAATACCCGATCCCTTCGGCTGGGTTGTCCGGCTTTAAACGGCGGAACCGTTTCTTAAGACAAATTGGGGCGTGTCGCTAAGCGACACGCCCTTTTGCATTTATTTTATATCATTAGGAGTGGTTCTCCCGGTCTCTCGCAATCAGCAGCTTAAGCGCTTCGATGCCTAATTCAACGGCGGATTTCTCGTCATGGACTTCGCGGCGGTCGTTCACAGAAGCCGCCCGTTCCTGATTCCAGATTACATGGAACGCCGAGCCGCAGCGCACGCCGAGAGCGGCCGCCACGGTGAAGAGAGCGGCCGATTCCATTTCGCTGGCTAAAACGCCAAGCCGTTTCCAGGCTTCCCATTTTTCCGTAAGCTCCTGCGCCACGGGCATTCGGGCGGGGTTGTGCTGCCCGTAAAAGGAATCCTTGCACTGGACCACGCCGACATGCCAGCGTTTTCCGAGGTGTTTCGCGGCATCGACAAGCGCGGTCAGAACGATATAATCCGCGACGGCGGGGAATTCAATCGGGGCGTATTCCCTGCTGGTTCCCTCCATGCGAACGGCACCCGTCGCGATGACCACGTCTCCGGCGCAGACGGCCTGAGAGATACCGCCGCAGGTGCCGATTCGAATAAAGGTATCCGCCCCAAGTTCAACGAGCTCTTCCATGGCAATGGAAGCGGACGGCCCCCCGATTCCGGTGGAGGTTACGCTGACCGGCTCGCCGAGGAGCGTCCCGCTGTAAGTGACAAATTCACGGTTTTTTGCCACACAGTTCGGATGATCAAAATACGAGGCGATCCGTTCACAGCGGCCGGGGTCGCCAGGCAGGAGGCAGTATCGGCCTACGCTGCCCCGGGCGCACTGGATATGGAACTGCCGTCCGTTTACTTCCATGTCGGATTCCCTCCCCAAGATGAAAAGCCGTAGGCTATCGCAGGAATATTACGCCGACGACAGCGCCGGCCAAAATGAACCAGATGGGATTGAGCCTGAGCTTGCAGAGAAGGGGAGCGCTCACAGCCGCAATCGCGAGCACCGGCCAGTCGATCGAGGNNAAGAGGATGGGACCTCCCAAGGTGATGACGGCCGACGCGATAAGGGCAAGGACGACCGGGCGAACGCCCCGAAGCGCTGCGCGCATCACTCTGCTTGCGCGGAACGCGAAGAAAAACCGGGCCGCAATCAGACAGAGGATGATAGAGGGTAGCGTGATGCCCAAAGTTGCCAAAGCCGCTCCCCCGAGACCGAACAGGTGCATGCCCGAAAAGGTGGCGGCGTTGACGACGAACGGGCCGGGCGTCATTTCCGCTATGGCAATCAGGTCGATCGATTCCGCGAGCGTCATAAAGCCGCGGGAGACCATCTCCTGCTGAATTAAGGGGATGATGGCGATTCCGCTTCCGAAGGTGAAAAGCCCGAGCCGGAAGAGAAGGAAAAAGAGAGTCCAGAGTTCAGACATCGCCCGCTCCTCCTCCGTCCTCTTCCCGGAGGGATTTGGGTATACGCCGGTAATAAAGTGCGATACCGATCGAAAATCCGCCGATGATTATAAAAATGACGTTGACGCTTTGGAAAAAAACCAAGATGCAAAAAGCCAAACCAAAAATCAGGATGCCCCAGATATCTAGGATAGACTGTTTCCGAAGGCGGTATACCGTGGCAAGAAGAAGCGCCAACACGACGCCGCGAATCCCCCGGATTGCTCCCAAGAAGAACTCGTTTCGAATGAGCGAAGTATAAAACAACGTGAAGACCGAAATCACCAGAAAGGAAGGAACGACCGAGCCGAGTCCCGCGGCAATGCCTCCCGCGGCGCCACAAATCCGGTACCCGGCTAAAATCGAGGTGTTGACCGCCATGCCCCCGGGGAGCGAACGCGCTACGGCAAGAACGTCTACCATAACGTCTCTTTCAATCCACCCTCGCCGTTCCACAAACTCATGCTGCATCATGAGGACCAGGGAACCGCCTCCCCCGAAGGTGAATAAGCCGATCCGGAAAGTGACGAGAAAGATTTTGAGTATGAGGTTCCAGTTGGCGCGGGACCGGGGCGTTGAATCGGACATGGTTGTCACCTGTAAAAATTAATCAGACTGCCGGATAAAATGATATCGCGCTCTTCCCGGGTTAAGCCGGGAAGGAGGAGCGTAATGGAAGCTTCCGTGCCGTCTTTTTTCAGCAGCACGGCGGGAAGTTTCTCTGCGTCCCCCAACAAGGCGGTCCGTACACCCGGCACGTAGATCCTGTCACCCGTTTCGATGTGCATGGAGGAAAGCTCCGGGAGCACGAAGGGGAGCATTCCCCAGTTTATGACGTTGCTGCGGTAACGCTTCGTGGCATATTCCTCCGCGAGGTTGGCCACGCCGCCCAAGACGCGCTGACAGGAGGCTGCCTGCTCGCGGGCGGAACCGTCGCCCGGCCGCAGCGCGAGAAGCAGGCTTCCAAGGCCGGTAGCGACGGGGTCATAGCCTGCCAAAGCATCCCGGATAGCGGGGTCATGCGGGTTTTTCTGGCGGAGAAGCTCCGCTTTTTGTATTTCTTTCGCGCGACCCACGTAGCCCGGATCTCTGCGGGAAAGAGCGTATTCGGAAAGGCGCAGGGGGTTGGAGCGGTATGAGGACGTTTCTCCCGAGGGAATCAGTTCGTCGGTCGTGGTCACGGGATCATAAATGGCTGCGGCGACGGTAAGGAGCAGGTTTTCCGGAAGCGCGATCTGAGCGGGCCAGTCGGCGATGTTGGGGCCTAAAATAAGGGGAGTATCAGGCTGCGC
>DCTG01000013.1 GCA_002329245.1 Clostridiales bacterium UBA1446 | reverse complement strand
CCCAAACATTGTACGAAATGTAGGTGGCCGCAGCCCTCAGCGGCCCGCCGTTTCCCGCGTTTTACTCCGTTTCCGGTTTGGGGACAATGTCTCTCCGGTCCTTCAGCCAGCTGGGCAGGGACCGCATTTTTACACCGGATACCATTCCCATCGCGGCAAACAAAGTGACGATGGAGGAACCGCCGTAGCTGAAAAACGGGAGCGTCAGGCCGATGACGGGCGCGATAAAAAGGCACATGGCTATGTTCAGGGTGGTCTGGCAGAAAAGCATGCCGGCAAACCCCATACAGACGAGGGCGGAAAGGGAACTGCGGGCGGTGAGGCCAACATAGATGCAGCGCACGATAATGGCGGTCAGAAGCAGCAGAATGCAAACGCACCCCACGAGTCCGAGCTCCTCTCCCGCCACGGAGAAAATAAAGTCGGTGTGCCGCGCGGGAAGAGAGCTTTCATACAGGCTCTGCGTCTGGGTTCCCTGAAACAGACCTTGTCCCCACGTCCGCCCGGAGCCGATGGCAAGAAGGCTACGGGTTTGCTGCCAGCCCTTGTCCAGCGGGTCGAGATTATGGTCAAGCACAACCAAAAACCGCATTTTGATATAATCGGGAAGCTTGTCCAAAAAGATTTCCCAGAACAGCGTAATGAGGCCGCCGGCTGCGGCAAACGCTCCCACAAACCAGCGAAGCTTTACGCCGGCCGTGAATGCCATCACGAGAAAAATGAAAAAATAGACGACGACCATGCCCGCGTCACGGGAAACCGCCATAATGAGGGCGCACATGAAGAAGGTGTGGCCGCTCAGTTGAAGGATCGCACTGGTCCTGCTGATGCCGCCCTCCTGCAGGGTTGTGATTTGCTTTGCCAGCAGCAGGACGAACGTCAGCTTCACGAGCTCTGCCGGCTGAATGCCGATCGGGAACCAGGAAAAGCGGATCCAGCTCTTGTTTCCCGTGTCGCCTTCCACGCCGAGGAAAAGGAGAGAGGCGATGAACAGCACGTTGAAGACAGGCAGCCAGCGCCATTTTTCCGTCGCGACCTCTAAGTCGAAGAAGGAGAAGAATACATACAGTCCGATGCCGATGATAAGCGCCAGCACCTGGACGGTTACAAAGCGCTCGCTGCCGCGGTATTGGGTGGCGCTTGCAATCAGAACAATGCCGAACAGCGTGGCGAAGCTGCACAGGACAAGCAGAACCATGTCCCCCTGCCGCAGAAATGTCCGGATCGTATGGAGCAGCTTCACCCTGTTTCCTCCTTCCCCCAGGCCTTTGCTGATATCCGCTTTATTGTAACACCAGAAACGGGGTTCGTAAACAGATTTTGAGGCGCGGCGGCTCGCGCTTTTATTTTTTGCCCGTGGGAGAAAGTTATGATATAATACCCAATTGGATATGATATCGCGCATGTGCTCCCTCCGGGGGCACGCGTTTACAATAAAAAAGCCGCGGCGCGGGGACGCGCCGCATGGCAATACCTATTGTTGCCGGAAGGCACAGCCGCAGATACGGCAAAGGAGATTCGTTCTATGGAATATCTGTCCCGCAGCGAGGCGGAAACCGAGAAGATTGGGGAGCGGCTGGCCCGTTTTCTGAAAGCGGGCGCGGTTGTGGCACTGAACGGAGACTTGGGCGCGGGGAAAACGGCGTTCATCCGCGGTTTGGCCCGCGGCTTGGGAGTCAAAGACCGGGTAACCAGCCCGACGTTTACCATTGTAAACGAATACGAGGGAAATCTGCCCCTCTTTCACTTCGATCTCTACCGCTTAAACGGCGGGGACGAGCTGTTCGATATCGGCTGGGACGACTATTTGGAGCGGGGCGGCGTCTGCGCCGTGGAGTGGAGCGAACGGGCGCCCGAGGTTCTGGAGAACGGGGCGGTGCATGTGACGATCCGGCGCGGCTGCGGGCCGGAGCAGCGCCATATTCTGATAGAAGGAGTGGAGGAACTTGCGGATTTTGGCGCTTGAGAGCTCGGCCGCCGCGGCTTCCGTGGCGCTGTGCGAGGATGAGAAGCTTGTGGCTCAATACTTTCAAAACAGCGGAAAGACGCACAGCAGGACGCTGATGCCGCTTGTGGAGTCCATGCTGCGCAATTGCGATATGACGCTTTCCGGAGTGGATCTTATCGCCGTGGCGGCGGGGCCGGGTTCCTTCACCGGGCTGCGCATCGGGATTGCCGCCGCGAAGGGACTGGCGTGGCCGGAGAAAAAACCCTGCTGCGGCGTTTCGACGCTTGAGGCCATGGCGCATCAGCTTTCCCATTTGAGCGCCATTCTCTGCCCGGTCATGGACGCGCGGCGCAGCCAGGTATATAACGCTCTCTTCGAGGCGGAAGGCGGCCGGCTTTCCCGTCTTTCTCCCGACCGCGCGATTGGCCTCGATGCCTTATCCCTTGAGCTTGCAAATCTGAAAAAACCGAAAATTCTTATTGGAGACGGTGCCGGGTTATGTTATAATTATTTGAAGGAACAAGGCGTGGAAGCGATGCTCGCGCCGCCCCATCTGCTGCTTCAAAGCGCCTGGGGCGTTGCCCGTGCTGCATATGGAAAGGCCGTTGACGGACAGACGGTTTCTGCGTCGGAGCTTACAGCGGCATATCTCCGTCTGCCGCAGGCGGTAAGGGAACGTCTTAAGGCAAGGGGAGAAGACCCCTGATCCGTTCCGCGTTCTGAACTTGCGCTTTTTCGTTTTCCTTCCCGGTCTTCGGCTTATACGCTTTTGATAACAAGGGGGACACTTGAAAATGGATCATGTACACGTATTGGATCATCCGCTGCTCCAGCACAAGCTTTCCATTCTGCGGGACAAAAACACGGGCGTAAAGGATTTTCGTCAAATCGTTTCGGAAATCGCCACACTGATGTGCTATGAGGCAACCCGGAACCTGCCGCTGGAAGAAGCGCAGGTCGAGACGCCGGTTGCCCCGGCGAAAGTCAAGGTGCTTTCCGGGAAGAAACTTGCGATCGTCCCGATTCTGCGGGCCGGACTTGGCATGGTGGACGGCGTGCTTGCGCTCATTCCCTCCGCCAAAGTGGGACACATCGGTCTTTACCGGGATCCGGAAACGCTCAACCCGGTGGAATACTACTGCAAGATGCCGTCGGATATTTCCGAGCGAATCGTCATGATCTTAGACCCGATGTTAGCCACGGGCGGTTCCGCTTCCGCCGCGATCCAGTTTATCAAGGGGTATGAATGCAAGAGCATTAAGCTCATGAACATCATCGCGGCGCCGGAGGGCATTTCCCGCGTGCTGGCGGATCATCCCGACGTGGACATCTACTGCGCGGCCGTGGACGAACGCCTAAACGAGCACGGATACATCGTGCCCGGCCTCGGCGACGCCGGCGACCGGATCTTCGGAACAAAATAAAGGCTTTCCGTCAGCCGTTGATAAAAATAAAAAGCATGGCCGCCGCCATGCTTTTTTGTTTCCTGTTTCATGCGGCCTTTCCCCACGTCCCAACCTATGAAAGAATAGGAGACGTTCTTTTATCCAAACATAGCGCGGGTAGGGCCCGCTGCCCTCAGCGGGCCGCCGTTTCCTTCGTTTTTTCTTCGTTTCCATCTTTATTGAAGAGGCTTCCGCACTTAACGCGTTTGTGGGGCGAGACGACCTCGGCGCGCCGCGTCGCATTCTATCGTCAAAGCCACCCGAAAGGGGAAAAGGCAAAATAAACCCGACAAGCGGTTTTTCCGCTTGCCGGGTCCTTTGCGACAGAGGGTAAAAAAATGAAAGCCGGGAGTTCCCGGCTTTTTACAAAAAATAACTTGACTTGGCGAACACTCGTATGATATACTAAGCTGATTTTATACGATTTTTTCTTTTTTTGGCTACTCACCCACGATAAGAATATAGCATTCTGTTGTAAGATTTGCAAGAGAAGCGGATTACAAATTATCAACGCGGCCGTGTGTATCATTTGCGGCTGCCGCTTTTTTGGAAACTTCCCGCGCCCGGCGGAGACGGAGCCGGACATGAATACTGAAAACGGAGCGTGACTTGAGCTTATGGTTAAGGATGTCTATTACGGAAACACACTGAGAAAGAGCTTTTCCCATCACGATGAGATTTTGGAAATGCCGAATCTCTTAGAGGTGCAGAAGGACTCCTATCAGTGGTTTTTGAAGACCGGCCTGCGCGAGGTATTCAAGGACGTCGGCGCGATTACCGACTATGCCGGCAATTTGGAGCTTACCTTTATCGACTACTCCATGGATGAAAAGCCGAAATACACCGTGGAGGAGTGCAAGTCGCGGGACGCTACCTATGCCGCGCCCATCAAGGTTCGGGTTCGCCTGCGGAATAAGGAGACGGAAGAAATCAAGGAGCAGGAAATCTTCATGGGCGATTTCCCGCTGATGACAAAGGCCGGTACTTTTATCATAAACGGAGCGGAGCGCGTCATCGTTTCCCAGATTGTCCGCTCTCCCGGCGTCTACTTCGACAAAAAGGCGGACAAGACCGACGGAATGATTTACGGCGCAACCGTCATTCCTTACCGCGGCGCGTGGCTGGAGTATGAAACCGACCTTTCCGACGTGTTTTATGTCCGGATTGACAAAAACCGGAAGCTCCCCGTCACCTGCCTGATCCGTGCCGTCGGCCTGCACAGCGACGCCCTGATTCTCGACCGGTTCGGCGAAGACACCAGAATTGTCGCCACTCTGGAAAAGGATACCTGCAAGACCTATGAGGAGGCCATGCTTGAAATTTACCGCAAGCTGCGCCCCGGCGAGCCTCCCACGTTAGATTCGGCGGAATCCCTGATCCACGGGCTGTTTTTCGACCCCCGGCGCTACGATCTTTCCGCGGTCGGCCGGTATAAATTCAATAAGAAGCTTTCCCTGTGGCAGCGGCTGGTTAACCAGGAGCTTGTCTTCCCGGTTGCGGATCCCGTCACGGGCGAAATCATAGCCGAGGCGGGAGAGGTTTTGACCCGCGAGCGGGCACACGAATTGGACGACAGAGGCGTCACCGAAGCCGTGGTCGCCGTGGAAGGCAAGCTTGTTAAGGTTTTCTCCAATAAAATGGTGCTCATGTCCCGGTTCGTGGATTTCGATCCCGAGGAACTCGGGATTACGGAAAAGGTTTATCAGCCTGTTCTTCAGGAACTGCTGCAGAAATACAGCGGGGAAGAGCTTAAGGCTGCGGTAATGGAGCGGATCGACGATCTGATTCCCAAACATATTATCCCGGACGATATTTTGGCGTCCATCAATTATCTCAACTGCCTGGCGGCGGGCATCGCGTCGGCGGACGATATCGACCACCTCGGCAACNNCCAGTTCCGCATCGGCTTTTCCCGGATGGAGCGCGTCATCCGCGAGCGCATGACGATTCAGGATCTTGACATCGTAACCCCCCAGTCTCTGATCAATATCCGTCCCGTCACCGCCGCCATCAAGGAGTTCTTCGG
>DCTG01000043.1:2008-8844 GCA_002329245.1 Clostridiales bacterium UBA1446 | reverse complement strand
CGAAAACGCGCGGGCGGTTGCGGAGTTTCTCCATGTGCACGACAAGGTGGCCTGGGTGAACTATTGCGACCTGCCGGACAACCCCTATTACAAGCTTAAATGCAAGTATCTGCCGAACGGTTCGTGCGGCGTCATTTCGTTTGGGGTAAAGGGCGGGCGAAGCGCGGCGGAAACCTTCATGGGCGCGCTCAAGGTCGCCAATATTGCCACCCACGNNACGCGCACACCTGCGTGCTGCACCCCGCCAACACCACCCACAGGCAGATGAACGACAGGGAACTGGCCGCCGCCGGAGTCAGCCCCGACATGATCCGGCTTTCCGTCGGCATCGAAAGCGCCAATGATATCATTGCGGATATTGAGCAGGCTCTGGAAAAGGTATAACCGGGAAGAGATGATATCTTGATTTTGGACCTGACGATGGAGCTGGATGAAAATACCCCTCCGTATCCCGCGGAAGGCGAGCCCCGGTTTTTCAGGCGGCTGACCGCTTCGCATGATACGGGAGGCTTTCAGGTCACCGAGCTTAAGCTCGGTACGCATCTGGGAACCCATGTGGACGCTCCGCTTCATTCCCTGCCGGGGGGACGAAGCGTCGCCGGGGTCGAGCTGAATCGCTTTTTCGGGCCGGCAGTTTGCCTTGCGGTATCCGCCGAGCGCGGCGGCGGGGCGGTTTCTTTGGCCGAAGTCCTGCTTCGCGCCGGCGATTTGATCCGTAAGGGCGACATTTTGGTTATATCCACCGGCTGGGAGGAGCGCGCGGGTTCGGAGGATTTTTTCCGCTGCCCGCCCTTGGCGGACGATACCGGAGCGCTTTTGGACCGGTACGGCCTTGTGGGGATTGGGGTCGATATGCCCTCCGTCGGAGACATCCATGCGGATATTCTCGGCCGCGGCATGAGCCTTATCGAGAATCTCGTGAA
Source organism: Clostridiales bacterium UBA1446 (assembly GCA_002329245.1). Classification (GTDB taxonomy): domain Bacteria; phylum Bacillota; class Clostridia; order Oscillospirales; family Oscillospiraceae; genus UBA1446. Next base: position 7,921 of record DCTG01000043.1, on the reverse strand, counting down.
TCTAAAACCCCTTGTAGGCCGGCGTTTTCTGCTCAGCGCGCTGCCACTCAGGATTCCGAAGGGCGACGGGTCGCCGGTGCGCGCCTGCGCCATGCTGCCGGAGGACGATACTTTGTTTCCGTAAAGCTGGAATCCTGAACTTTGCAATACAAGAAGGCGTACCGCAAACGTCGTGAAAACGGTAAGCGGTACGCCTTTTTTGTTTTCATTACAAGACCGGTCAGCCTTTTTTCCGGGAGAGAACCTTGCGGACGGCCGCCTCGATGTCCGAGGAGAGCATATTGTATTCCTTCATCAGGAAGCCCTGGGGTCCGNNCATGGGGACAGGAACCGTCTCGGAAAGCACTTCCGCAACCGCGGAACCGAGTCCTCCGATGATGTTGTGGTTTTCCGCGGTCACAATGGCCCCGGTTTTTCCCGCCCATGTTTCAATGGCTTCGCGGTCAATCGGCTTCCAGGTAAACAGGTCGAGAACGGCCGCATGGATTCCCTCGGTTTCAAGCTTTTCCGCCGCGGAAAGCGCTTCCGGAACTAGGATTCCGCTGGCGATGATGGTTACGTCTCCGCCCTCGCGGAGGGTACAGGCTTTCCCGATCGTGAAGGAGGATCCCTCTTCGTAGACTTTGACGACATCCTTGCGCGGCATGCGGACATACGTTAATCCGTAGATATCCGCGATTTTTCGAGTCAAATCCGCCATCATGACGGTGTCCGCGACGTCCATAACGATGGCGTCCGGAATGGTCCGCATCAGCGCGCCGTCCTCAAAGGGCATGTGCGTGCCGCCGTTATACGCCGCCGTGACGCCGGGGTCGCTTCCGATAATCCGGACGTTCAGCTTCGCATAGGCGATGGATAAAAACACCTGGTCAAATACGCGCCGGGTGGCGAAGGGACCGAAGGTGTGGACATAGGGGATTTTGCCGGCCGCGGAAAGGCCCGCCGCTACGCCCATCATATTGGATTCCTGAATCCCGCAGTTGATAAGCCGTCCGGGAATCGCCTTTTCCAGCGCGGGAATCCCGATGCAGCTTGCAAGGTCCGCGTCCAACGCAACGATATTCGGGTTGTCCGCCGCAATCTCCGTCAATGCTTTTACGTAGGCGTCCCGCATGGGAACGGGGTCCTTGACGAGATTTTCTGCCAGTCGGATGTTCACTGCGCCATCTCTCCTTCCAGCGCGGCGATACGCGCCTCGATTTCCGCCATGGAAGCGTTCATCATTTCCTGAGAAATATTCATGCTGTGATTGTTGAGAACGCCTTCGGCAAACGAGCAGCCCCGCCCCTTTTTGGTATCAAGCACGATCATGTGGGGGCGTCCCGTTTCGGCTTTGGCTTTCTGGACGGCGGCTTCTATGGCGGAAATATCGTTCCCGTCAATTTCCTGCGTGTGCCATCCGAAGGAGGAAAACTTGGCGGCGAGATCCCCTAAATCGAGAATATCCTTCACATATCCGTCCAGCTGCTGCTTGTTGAAATCAGCAAACGCGATTAGGTTTTGCAGCTTATGATGGGCGCCGAACAAAGCCGCTTCCCAAATCTGCCCCTCGTCGCATTCGCCGTCGCCAATTATGGCGTACACGGTATTATCCGCTCCGTCCATTTGGAACGCCTTTGCCACGCCCAACGCAACGGAAAGCCCCTGTCCCAAGCTTCCGGTGGTCATGTCGATCCCGGGCGTGAGGTTCCGGTCGCAGTGGCTGGGGAAGCGTGTGGCGGGCAGGTTCAGCGTCTTCAGATTTTCCAGAGGGAAAAATCCGCGCAATCCGAGCGTGGCGTACAGGGCGGGCCCCGCGTGTCCCTTGGAGAGAATCAGCCAGTCCCGTCCTGGCCAGGTCGGCTGCTTCGGGTCGTGCCGCAGTTCCTTTCCGTAAAGAACCGCCAGCACATCCGCGATGGACATCGAGCCGCCGATATGCCCGAAGCCCAAGTGCCCAAGCGCACGCACGGTCTCAAGCCGGATGCGCTGGGCAAAAAGCTCCAGTTCCCGGGTCTTCTTGCTATTCATGAATCATACAATCCTTCCCCCGGCAAACTGTTTCGCTTTGCCGGATACAGATTTCTTTTTTCGAAATCACCATAGCACATCAAAATGGAATCGTCAACCGGCCCCGGACAACTCACCCAAAATATTCATGCTTCATTTTTGGTTGACGCGTCCGGAAATAGGAATATAATGAAGATGCCGTCCGTGCGAAAAACGCAAATCATGGCCGGCCGACGGGGCGATGGGAATCAGCCGCATGTTTCGTAATCAGGTGATCAAATTCATATTCAGATGCCTGCTGTTTTTGGCGGCCGTTATACTCTATTTCAAGGACCGGCAGCAGCTGGATTTTTCGAACATCCGGCAGGGCAGTTGGTTTTTGGCTGTCCTTTGGGTTGTGCTCGCGGTGGAAATGCTTTTTCGGATTGTGCAAAACCGCAAGATCGCCATGGGCGCGCGCAAACACTTCGCAGGCTCCTACCGGCCTGCGGCCGAGTCAGATAATACGCCGGTCAGGGAGCTTGTCCGTCTTCAGAAAAAGGGCGCGCTGCTGTCGGCGCTTGCATGGATTGCCGGAAACGCCGTCCTGTTTGCCGTGTTTGCGCGCCTTGGGTTGTTTGCGCCGGAGGGGATGGTGCTGCTTCTGCTGGCCTATACCGTCTGTGACATGATCTGCATTTTGTTTTTCTGCCCGTTTCAGGTGTTTTTTATGAAAAACAGGTGCTGTACGGTTTGCAGAATATATAACTGGGATTGCCTGATGATCTGCACACCGCTCCTCCCGTTTCCCAATCCGTATTCCGTCAGCCTCGTGCTGCTCTCGCTCGCGGTTCTGATTCGCTGGGAACTTGCCTACAGCAGGAGNNACTACTTTTTTGAGCAGACAAACGAAAACCTCGGCTGCCAGCTCTGCACCGACCGGCTCTGTACGCTGCGCAGGCCTTGGCCGGCGGTCGGTGATAGTATGCCTCAAAAGCGGAAAGTTAGAACCGCGCAGCCGCCGCCGGATTTGAGTCCCGAGCAATAAACGGATTCTGCGGGAAAGGCGGCTCCAATGGCCGGTTCGTTCGCTCCTTCCGATTTGCCTGCGTTTTCGTTTGCCGCCTTGCGCGGTCAGAAGCATACGCGTTCCTGCGCAAAGCGGGGCTGCCCAGAGTAGTATGGCAGCCCCTTTCTTGAAAAAATCATCGCAAAGCGTCAAACCCGCAGCCGGAAGAAGCCGGCTGCGGGAAGCTTTGCAGATAAGCGTTTAAACGGAGGATACAATCAGAAGGAACCTGCAAGAACCGAAAGGGCCTGCCGGGGAAGGAGATTTTCTCCGTGTTCCTGAAGGAACGTATGATAGGAGGATATCCGGGGCAGTTGCCGTCCGAACTCGGACAGAATATTGACGGCTTGCTCCTGATCTCCGGACAGCACAAGGATGTATTCGTCGCCCAACCGAATGAGGCTGCTGTCGGCTTCCGTCGCGGCGGCGGCATGGGCGGCCCGGATGACGCTTTCGAAGTCGGGGAAAGAGAAAAACACCAGCTCGGGCGACCGGATCCGCGCAAAGACAAGAATGCCGCAGGAATCCGGGAACGCTTCGATTTCCAAGGTGCCGGACAGCGAGATGCCGGCCCGGTCAAATGCGGTTTCCGTCAGTTCCAGGGCGCGCTCCAAACTGAATTCGCCGGCGGATAAGCCGTATGTTTTCAGGTCGTCCGGAGTGATGTACAGTGCAACGCTGCTGCCGCCAATTTGTTGTATAGTCAATCAAAAACCTCCTCTCACAATGTTGCATTTCATTATATGCTTGGGGCCATCCTGTCTGCCAGTATAAAAATCTGGAATGTTGGCGCGGGAGATGGAACAGGCTGCAGGGGACGGGAAAAGCCGGAGAATATGGACTTCTTTCCGTCTTGGGCTTGCGCAGGAAACAGTGGCGCGGCCGCAAAAACTGTGGTATACTTCTTTAGTTAGAACGGGCGGAATGAGAGGTTTGACATATGAATTTGGAAGAAAAAACGGTTTCGGGAGAGACCGTCTTTCGCGGGCGGATAGTGGAAATCCGCCATGATAAAGTGCTTTTGGCCAATGGAAGGGAAGCGTATCGCGAGGTCGTGAAGCATCCCGGGGGCGTTACGATCCTGCCGCTGACCGCGGAGGGCGACGTCATTATGGTCCGGCAGTACCGGTATCCGTTTGAAGAGGTCTTGCTGGAAGTTCCGGCGGGAAAATTGGATCCCGGGGAGACTCCGCTCGACTGCGCCCGCCGGGAACTGCACGAGGAGACCGGATACGGCGCGGAAAAGATGACATTTCTCGGCGCGATCTATCCCTCTCCAGGGTTTTGCGACGAGGTATTGTACCTGTATCTGGCGCAGGAACTCCAAAAGGGGGTGGCCTGCCCCGACGACGATGAAATTTTAGCGGTGGAGCGGGTGCCGTTTTCCGATCTGATTCATTGGATCATGGAGGACAAGGTGAGAGATGCCAAGACGGTTGCCGCGGCGTTAAAGTCCAAGCTGTATCTGGAAAGCGGTAAAATCAGAATGTCGTGAGTTTGAGGTGATGGAATTGGAGAAACGAATCCTGATTGTGGAAGACGAAAAAAACATAACCGACATACTGACCTTTAACCTCGGCAGAGAGGGCTACCATACGATAGAGGCGTCGGACGGGGAGACTGGGCTCAGAATCGCTTTAGAGGAGGATCCCGATCTTGTTCTGCTTGACGTGATGCTGCCCAAGATGAACGGTTTCGACGTCTGCAGGCAGATTCGGGAAGCCAAATCCACCGTTCCCATCCTGATGCTGACCGCGCGGGAGGAAGAGGCGGATAAGGTGCTCGGGCTTGAACTCGGCGCGGACGATTACATCACAAAACCGTTTTCCATGCGGGAACTCATGGCGCGGGTGAGAGCCAACATCCGCCGCACGAAGATGTCGTCCGGAGCGGCGGAGAGCGAAGGGAGCATCCGCTTCCGGAATCTGACGATCGACACGGCCGGCTATTCGGTTTATAAAAATGGAATCCAGGTGGATCTCACGCAGCGGGAATACGAGCTGCTCAAGTTCCTGGCCAGCCGGCCGGACGTCGTGTTTTCCAGAGAGGCGCTCATGGAGCAGGTTTGGAACTATGAATATGTAGGGGACGTCCGTACAGTNNCGACGTTACGGTCCGCCGCCTGCGCGAGAAAATCGAAGACAACCCGGCCGAACCGGCCTATATCATTACCCGGCGAGGTGTGGGCTATCTTTTTTCAGGGAAACGGTAGCGCGCTGTTTCCCTTTCTGCTCTTTTGCGCCATACCGAAAGGAGAGCTTCCATGTTTCGCAGTCTGCATATCAAGTTAGTTCTGATTATGCTGCTACTAATCCTTTCCCTGATGGCGGTCGTGGGATCCTTTCTGATCAACAGCGTTTCCGGTTTCTATCTGGAACGGTTCTACGAGCAGATGCGGGATGCCTTCGACGATGCCGACCTTGCCCACGACCTGCGGGACGCCGCGGCCGCGCCGGATGCCGAAGAGCGCTTGGGAGAAATTCTTCAGGCCAATGCCGGGCCGCTCGGCATTGACAGCGCATCCAGAAATTATTATCTNNAAAACAGGCGGAACGGAGCTTGGGATTACGCCCAATATCTCAATCGCCCTCACCGGCGAGGACGGATATCAGAGTGATGTGACTGCCGGCTATATGGATGTTGCGCTGCCCCTTTCGGGAGAAGGGGGAAAATCCTATGTGATCTATATCCGGGATACCGGTGAAACGGTGCAGGATTTAAACTCCGAGCTGTTTTTGATCATTGTGGAAGCGCTGGTTTTCGGGCTTGCCATTTCGGTGCTGCTCAGCTTCATTTTGGCGAAGACCATGATTACACCGATCGAGCGGCTGACGGACGGCGCAGAGCGGGTGGCGTCGGGGGATTTTTCCCACCGG
>DCTG01000043.1:0-1962 GCA_002329245.1 Clostridiales bacterium UBA1446 | reverse complement strand
ACGGCCTTCGACCGGGACGGAAAAATTATACACAGCAATCCCGCGGCCGAGCAGATGTTGGGCCGAACCTTGGAGCCGGGAACGGACTATCAAACTATCTTCGGCGATATTGCGCCGCTCGAAGAGGTGCTTTCGCTCCAATATCCGGACGCAGTAAAAGCGGAGCGCACGGAGGGAGGACGCAGTCTTGCTCTTCTCTTTGCTCCCTTCCGCAGCGAGACGCAGGGCGGCATCATGGCGGTCATCCACGACGTGACGGAGCAGAAGCGTACGGAGGAGATTCGCCGGGAGTTTGTGGCCAACGTGTCCCACGAGCTTCGAACGCCGCTCACGAACATCCGAAGCTACGCGGAGACCCTTGCCGACGGGGAGGACATCCCGCCCGCAATCCGGAAGGATTTCTTCGGCGTCATTTTGAACGAAACCGACCGTATGACGCATATCGTACAGGATCTGCTGACCCTTTCCCGCTTTGATTCGGGGCGGATTGATCTTAACTATTCCCGGTTTTCGTTTGCCCGGGCGGTTACCGACGTCTACAATGCGGTGCTGTTGGAGGCGAACCGGCGCGGTCATAAGGTCACGCTGCAGTTGGACCCGGAACTGCCGGAAATCCATGCCGACCGCGACCGGATTTCTCAGGTCATCATGAACGTGGTTTCCAATTCCATCAAATACACGCCGGACGGCGGACTCATAGAGATCTCCGCCGGGCGAACCGAAAATGAACTCTGGCTGGAGGTTGCCGACAATGGCATCGGCATCCCGCCGGAGGACCGTTCCCGCATTTTTGAGCGCTTTTACCGNNAGGCGCGCTCGCGCGAATCCGGCGGGACGGGATTGGGGCTTTCCATCGCAAAACAGATCATGCTCCTGCATAAAGGGGATATTGTGCTGTTGGATCGGGACGGCCCCGGTATCACCGTGCGCGTGACGCTTCCCATAAAGGAGAATGAAGATGCCTAAGCGGCTATTGGAGCACGCCAAGAGCGTTCTGATTCTGCTGCTCACGCTATCCGCGGCCTTCCTTCTGCTCGAGACCGGGACCTATTTTGAAAAGTCGGGAGTGGGCCTGTGGGACCAACTGCGCCGGGCGGTTATTTCCGCTCCCCGGGAGGATCAGGGGATCGAGCTGAAGGCCGCCGCGATTCCCGTCCGGATCGCGGTCTGCAACGCCGACGGACGGTACGGCGTTCAGTATGAGAAAGACGCGGCGGATAAACTGTACGCGGAGGTAAACAGCCTTCTGGCGGAGGCGTTGGGCAGCGCGAAACCGGCGGTTTCCGTTCCGGAGAAGGTGTGGAGAAACGCGCTCTCTTCCGAGGGGGTCTACTTTGACTTTCTCGGTCCCGTGCCGCTGCGCGCCCTGTCCGCCTGGCTGAGCGGCAGTCAGGGGAACGCGCAGCTGAATGATTCCGCGCGGAGGATTCTCGTGGCCGCCGGAGAGAACGGCGCGGTGTTTCTGTACTATATCAATGAAAGCGACGGCATGTTCTATGCATGTGAAACATCCGGTATTTTAACGGGCCGTCTGGCGGAAACGCTGTCCGGTTACATGCCGAACGGCGCATCCTTCGCCTTTGAAGAAGGAAAACCATACGAAGGGCTCGACCCGTATACCATGCTGCTGTCCCGCCGTCCCGTGTGCGCGGTTCTGAACGCTTCCAACCCGCTCGCGGGAGAGGATATCCCGCAGGCGGTGCTCACGGCGCTTGATTTTAACCCCTATCCCAATTTTACTTACTCCGTGAGCGGCGAGCAGGTCGTGCGGGAAGGGACGGCCACGCTTCGCATCGCGAAGAATGGCAAAGTGACCTATCACGGCGGGGATGATGAGGCGAGGCTGCGGATCGAAGCGGAAGGCGAGGAGCCGACGGAGGCGGAGATCATCGAGGGCGCCCGGCGTCTGGCCGAGAAGACGGTGGGAGCCTATTGCGCAGACGCCCGACTGTATTTGATCGG
>DCTG01000145.1 GCA_002329245.1 Clostridiales bacterium UBA1446 | reverse complement strand
CACCTCGATGATGGGCAGGCCGAATTTTTTGGCAAACTCCCAGTCGCGCTCGTCGTGTCCGGGAACCGCCATGATGGCGCCGGTGCCATAAGAGGCAAGCACGTAATCGGAAATAAAAATCGGCACCTCGGCGTTGTTTGCGGGATTCACGGCCCGGACGCCCATAAGCTCCACGCCGGTTTTTTCTTTGTTCAGCTCCGTCCGCTCAAAATCGGACTTCCGGGCGGCGGCAGCGCGGTATTCCTCCACGGCTTCCCTGTTGGAAAGAAGCGGCAGCCAGCGTTCCATGATGGGGTGCTCCGGAGAGATTACCATATAAGTCGCGCCGAAGAGAGTATCCGGCCGGGTGGTAAAAATCCGGAGGGTGTCCCCCGCCGTCGTTTTAAAATCGACGTTTGCGCCCGTGGAGCGGCCGATCCAGTTTCGCTGCTGAATTTTCACGCGCTCAATATAGTCAAGCTCATCCAGATCGTCGATGAGACGCTGCGCATAGTCCGTGATTTTCAGCATCCACTGGCTTTTTTCCCTCCGTACTACCGGGCTTCCGCAACGCTCGCAGACATTGTCCACGACCTCTTCGTTTGCCAGTACGCACTTGCAGGAAGTACACCAGTTGACCGGGATTTTGGCCTTATAGGCAAGTCCCCGGGAAAAAAGCTGCAGGAAAATCCACTGCGTCCACTTATAGTATTCCGGATCCGTGGTGTTGATTTCCCGGCTCCAGTCGAACGAGTAGCCGAGCATCTTGAGCTGGTTCCGAAAGCGAAGGATGTTGGTTTCCGTTACCTTGGCGGGGTGCAGCTTGTTTTTAATGGCGTAGTTTTCCGTGGGGAGACCAAACGCGTCAAATCCGATGGGAAAGAGCACGTTGTACCCCTGCATCCGCCGCTTGCGCGAGACAATGTCCATAGCGGTATAGGGACGGGGATGCCCCACATGGAGCCCCTCCCCCGAAGGGTACGGAAATTCCACCAACGCATAAAACTTCGGCTTGTCGCTTTTGTTTTCCGCGCGAAAGCAGCCGGACTGCTCCCATCGCTCCTGCCACTTTTTTTCGATCCGCTCAAACTCATACTTCAACCTAAACACACCTTTTCTCTTCCCCGCGCCGGAAAGGTTTCCCGACGCGGAACATCAATTGACAAAACGCCTTCAGGTCCGGCTTAAAATGCCTGCTGCGGCCCGGCGCCCGGCTTTTCCGGTGAAAACCCTTCTATTTTCACCGGCTCGGCATCCTTCCAGAGCCGTTCCAACGCATAAAACCGACGGGTTTCTTCCAAAAACAGATGCACCACGACGGAGCCGTAATCCATCAGCAGCCAGGCGCCTCCCCGGCGTCCTTCCATCCGGCCTTTCGGCTCACCCAACTGATCCATCGTCTTTTCCACCTCGTCCGCCATGCTCTGCATGTGGATTGTCGAGGTCGCCGTCGCGATCACGAAATAATCGGCAAGCGTGGTCACATGGGAAGTGCGCAGAACTTCGATTTCAATCCCCTTTTTCCGGTCCAACGCCAGTGCCGCTTCCTCCGCTAATTTTCTTGCATCTGTCATGAAAGCTCCCCTTTCCTCGGATTCACGCCCCAAGCGCCAAGGATACAGTATCCTCCGCGGGCGCCGTTTCCGTATCTCCAGTATCTTCCGTATCTTCCGTGTTTCCCGTATTGTTGTTGCCGGCCCCTGTGCCGCCCGAGCCTGATGCGCCGTTTCCGGATCCGTCCGGCGGGGTTTTCGGTTCATTGGGTTCGGTCTCCCCCGCTTCCTGCGGCGGCTCGTCCGGTTCGTCCTTCCCGCCCTCTGACGGCGTCTGCGTTCCGGAGGGACGAGAGGGGATTGTGGGCGGAACGGCCGCCGAGGGATCCTGCAGCACGCCGCGGCTTGACGCCATCGCCCCGTTTCTTTGAATGGTCATGATGTCGAGCATGGACTTTGTGATCGGAGTGGTGTAAGGGTTAAAAGAAAGATTCATTAATTCGACCACTTCGTCGATATCCAAGACGACATAGGAAACATAACGCCCGCTTTTCATGCTGTAATAGCTGGCCGAATAGTCTCCGTGCATGGTAAAGAACTGCATGTGCTCGGACCCGACGCCCATTGCCTTCTGGCCGAGCCAGACGAGGTTTCCCAAGGACAGGTCCGTCTCGACATATTTGCTGAATATGGAGGCAAACTCAGGAACCTTCGGGAGGTTGCCGATGGTAAGCACCTGCCTGGCCAGTTCCTTCAGAAACGCCTGCTGGGTCTCGATACGTCCGATGTCGCCGGAACGGTAACCGCTGCCGTCGTTGTTTTTCCGCCACCGGACGACTCCGATTGCGTCCTTCCCCTCCAACTTCTGGGGACCCTTTTTAATATGAATGTGCAGATTCTGCGTCGGGTCGTCGTAATTCATATTGAACGGCACGTCGAACTCCACGCCGCCGATTGCGTCCACCAATTCCACAAATCCCCGCAAATCCACCTTGACATAGAAGTCGACGGAAAAACCTATGAGCTTGGAAACCTCTTCCTTCAGCCGTTCCACGCCGCCCGCGTTATACGCCGAGTTTATCTTTTTCGTATGCCAGGCAACGTTGATCAGGGTGTCGCGCGGGATGCTGACGATATTGATCTTCTGTCCGACCGTATCGAAGGCCGCGACCATGATGGTGTCTCCGCCGCCGTTGCNNCCAGCCGCTTTTTCTGCCGGAACCGGTCTGGGGCTTTTCTTCTCCCCCCTGGGCGGGCGGATGCTGCGTTACCTCGCCGGGATTCAATTCCGGCGGCCGCGCCCAGTTTTTATAGAGGGCAAAGAGTATGAAAAGCGCCGCACAAACCGATGCCAGCATAATAATCCGCCGCCGGACAATCTGCCGCCTGGTTTTTGGCGCCCGTTTGTTTTTCCGCTTTCGATCCGGTGNNCGCCTCCGCAAAGCTTTCCGGATCGTCTTCCCATTCCCGCCCGTTCTTGTCTGGTCTCATGTATGCCTTAATCCTTTCAGCCAATCGCGCGCCTGCAGCGTTCTTTCATGCACCGGGCTGCCCATGGCGGTCATCTCCGCAACGGTCATATCGAACCCGAGAAGAAGCGCGCCGTCGAGATCCTCATAGGCTAAGCGGCGCAGGCGGTCAACCCCTTCAAACATTCTGCTCGGTTCAATATAATCCGCAATATAAAGGATCTTCTCCAGCAGGGACATACCGGCTTTGCCCGTCGTATGCCAACGGATTGCTTCGCAAACCGGCTCATCGGCTCCGAACATTTCCTTCGCCAGCGCCGCCGCCGTCTTCGCGTGCAGGAGTTTGACTGCCTTCCGCTCCAATTCGTCCAGTACAATACCATATTTTTTACACAATTTCAACTGCTCATCCAGGGATAGATATTTCGTGATATCATGCAGGATCGCCGCCTGACGCGCCGACCGCGTATCCGCCCCCCAGCGCTCGGCGAGACGAACCGCCTCGCGCTCCGTCCCCTCCACATGGGCGATTCGTTTTGCCTTGATCATACTATAGGATACGGCGCGCAGTTCCGGCATCTCCAAGCGCTTCAGATCCGCCCTTGTCCCGTACAGACCGCAGCGCAGAATATACCCGTATACGGCGCACGGCAGGAATTCGGCTCCCTGCCCGGCCGGAAGCAAGCCGCGCAAACGCGTGGAAGAGATATCGATAATTTGTTTCGGATGCAGAAGCCGAATGTCGGCCGCAAGCGCGCGCTCCAGAAACTCCTTCTGACGATGCAGCGGCTCTTCGTCCTCGCCGCAGGCCCGGCAGAAGGCCGCGATCTTTGCAAGAGAGGCGACTTTCCGGGGTAATTTCCAGCGCGGAAAATCGTACAGCATATCGGAGCCCATGAGCAAAAAAAGCTCCGCATCCGGATTCTCGGAACGTATGGCTTCCAACGTATCCACGGTATAACTCGGTCCCGGGCGCTTCAGCTCCGCTCGCGATACCGAGGCGCAGTCAGGCAAAAGCAGGCTGTCAACCGCAAGGTCCGTCATGTCCGCCCGCTCAGAGGCCGAGGCGGAACCGTCGGGCAGCTTCTTATGCGGCGGCAAACCGGAAGGCACAAAGAGAATCCGGTCAAGCCCGAGTTCTTCCACGGCATGTCTTGCCGCGGCAAGATGCCCGAGGTGTGGAGGGTTGAACGTCCCCCCAAAGATTCCTATCCTCATTTTTCCCTGACCTTAACCAGCTCAATTTTTTTCTTTTTCTTGTCGTGGCTTTGACGATAGAGGACGAATTTTGTTCCGATTACCTGAACCTGCTCGCTTCTTGTCAGCCGGGAAAGCATGTCGCACGCCTCCCGGGCGGTCAGCATGGAGTTTTCCAGCACGCGGCACTTGATGAGTTCTCTCGCCTCCAAGGCGTCGTTTGCCTGTTTGACTAAATTCTCGCCGATTCCATCCTTTCCGATGTGCACGACGGTCTCGATGGCGTTTGCCAGCGCGCGCAGCTGGGCTCTTTGCTTACTTGTCAGTTCCATTCTTCCTTGCCCCCCGATAAGCAGTACAACGCAAGATTTTCCTTCAGCTGCCGGAGCGCGTTGCCCCGGTGCGAAACCTGGTGCTTTTCCTCCGGGGAAAGCTGCGCCATCGTCCGCTTCAGAGAGGGCAAAAAGAAAACCGGATCATAGCCGAACCCTCCCTCACCCTGGGGAGCAAAGGCCACAACGCCCTCGCACTCCCCTCTTGCGGTCACGACATCGCCGTTGGGAAAGACGCACGCAATGGCGCAAACAAAACGGCAGCTTCGTCTGGTCTGCCCGAGCAAGTTCTGCAAAAGCAGCCTGATTCTTCCGCCGTCGTCCAGCTCGGGGCCGCCGTAACGGGCGGAATAAACGCCCGGACCGCCTCCCAACGCGTCCACCACAAGACCGGAATCGTCCGCAATCGCCGGGATCCCCGCAGCTTCCATAACGGCGCGCGCCTTAAGCAAAGCGTTTTCCTCAAACGTACTCCCGGTTTCCTCCACCTCGATGTCGATCCCGAGCTGAGAGGGCAAAACCACCTCGATTCCGAGGGTGGACAGGATATCCTGCATCTCTTTCAGTTTTTTTTCGTTCCTGCTTGCCAATACCGCCCGCATCCCTATAACACTCCTACGATGGATTTTTGGATCGCAATCAGCTCCTCGATCCCCTTCCTGCAAAGCAGGAGAAGCTGCTCCTGTTCCGACAGGGAAAAGGGCCGCTTCTCTCCCGTCGCCTGCAGCTCCACAATTTCTCCCGAGCCGGTCATAACGCAGTTGAAATCCACAGCCGCGCGGCTGTCCTCCGAATAACAAAGGTCCAGCATCGGCTCGCCTTCCACAATGCCAGCCGACACGCCGGCCACAAACGTTTTCATCGGCATTTTCCCGATCACGCCGTCCCTGACAAGCTTGCGGCAGGCAAGCGCCAGCGCCATGAGTCCGCCCGTGACCGAAGCGGTCCGCGTCCCGCCGTCTCCCTGCAGCACGTCGCAGTCCACCGTGATCTGCCGCTGGCCCAAATCGTTCAGATCGACAACCGACCGGAGGGACCGCCCGATCAGTCTTTGTATTTCCGCGCTGCGCGGGGAAAGTTTCAGCTTAGAGATGTCTCTGCTGCTGCGCTCACGGTTGGCGCGCGGGAGCATGGAATATTCGGCGGTCACCCATCCCCCCGTTTGCACGTGCGGCGGAACCCGTTCTTCCACGGACGCGCTGCAGAGCACGCGCGTGTCTCCGCACTCGATCAGAACGCTGCCCTCGGCATATTTGTTATATCCCGGCGTTACCAAAACGGGACGCAATTCGTTCGGCTTCCTGCCGTCTGCTCGCAGCATGTTCTCTCCTCCAAATTTCTCTTCTCTCTGTCACATGGAACCGATTTTTTACGGAATGCGCGAAGCCAATTATGTCAGCAGCGCTTCGACGAATTCCTCCGGTGAAAAGGGCAGAAGATCGTCGGCTTTTTCCCCTACTCCGATCCATTTGACCGGT
>DCTG01000204.1 GCA_002329245.1 Clostridiales bacterium UBA1446 | reverse complement strand
TTATCCTGTGATTGCCGGTCACCGATCTCAGCGGAACGTTGCCGAGAGTTACGATGCAGCAGGGGCGGATAATCCCGATTTCATCAAGAAGATATGGCCTGCTGGATTTGATCTCGTCCCTGGCCGCAGGTCTGTTCGATAACCTGCCTGTCTTCGGGTTTTCCTTTGAAAGCCTGTATTTTATGGCGTTGGTTATGTATATGTCATCCCTGTTTATTCCAGCCAGTTGAAGGAAGCTGTCCAGCCATTTCCCGGCGGCTCCTGAAAACGGCCGCGAAAATTTTACCTCTTCACGCCCCGGAGCCTCGCCTATCAGCAGGAGCTTCGGGGTCGTGCATCCGCAGCCGAAAACGTACTCTTTGCCAGGAAACCTGCATTTGTATTCACAATATATTCCGGATAATTTCTCATCCTTATTTATGTGTTTCTCATCTGATTTCATATGTCTCTCTCCTAAAAGTGAGCATCGTGTGATAAATCGGTCTGGGTACAAAGCCCGAACCAGGAATGCTGCAACGATGACTGCCAGGTATTATAAACCCGTACAAGGAACCCAGCAGCAATGACTGGCCTGGTATTATAATTCCGGGCAAGGAACACAGCAACGATGTCAGTCAGGCATTATTAGCCCGTACCAGGTAAACACAGCAATGGCCGGCCTGGTATCGGACCGGCAGCAGCCGCGGCTACGGCAGGCCTCTGAGTTCCTCAAGCTTGAGCCTGACCTTCTTCATGTCTTCAAACATAAGCGCCTTCTTTGACGCATCTCTGAGAAGCGCCGCCGGATGGAAAGTGGGCATGATCCAGAAACCCTTGCGTTCGGTCCACTGCCCTCTTATCTGCGTTATCTTTGCATTTCTGTCGATTATGTACTTCATCGCGGTCGAACCCATGCATACCATGATCCGCGGCTTTATCAGCAACGTCTGGTTCCGCAGCCAGGGCAGGCATTTCTCAGCTTCATCATCGGCGGGGATCCGATTCCCGGGCGGCCGGCATTTTACGATGTTGCATATATAATAATCATCTTCTTTGAACATCAGCGCGGACAGCAGCAGATCGAGAAGCTGGCCTGCAGCGCCTACGAAAGGTTTTCCCTGCAGGTCTTCCTGTTCGCCCGGCCCCTCGCCGATGAACAGTACCTCGGCGTTCCGGTTTCCGCCTCCGAAGACGACATTTGTGCGCGTTTCGGCCAGAGCGCATTTGCGGCAGGCCATGCAGTCGGCATAGAGGGTATCCCAGGTGTACATAATCGTATCCTTTCCGCTTAGTGTCTCAATTGACTTGCCTCAGCAGCAACGATACCATAAAAATCGTTTCGTTGCAAGCGGGGCAAAAGCTGGAAAAGCGTGCCGGCACCGTCCGGAAAAAACGGTTGCCGGCGCGCTTTTTCTAAAGAGCTTACAAATCCAAAGCGATCATATACGCGCTGTGCACGGCGTCTAGGACCCTGCCGGGCTTCGTACAGTCTCCCAAGGCCCTGCAGTCCGGAACAGCGGCGCGCAGGGCGCTGAGTTCTTCCGTCCGGGAGCGCATACCCGCGGCGCAGAACACCGTGTCCGCGGGGAGGAAAAGTTCTTTCCCGTCCGGGCCGGCGCAGAGAAGACCGTCGGGCCGTATTTCCTTCGCCTTGGTGTTTGTCAGGCGCCGGACGCCCTTTTCCAGCTCGGGCATCAGGCCCGCGCGGTGGAAGAAGGGGGCGTCGATCGCCACGTCCTCCAACATTTCCACAATCGTCACGTTTTTGCCCAGTCGATGAAAATGTACGGCCGTTTCGCAGCCCACCAGCCCGCCGCCGATGATCGCCACGTTTTTTCCGACCCCCGGATCGGCTGCCTTCTTCAGGTCGTGGATAAAGCGCACGTTTTCGCCGTCGATGCCCGGAATGGGCGGGACGATCGGTTCGGCGCCGATTGCGCAGAGGAGCACGTCGGGGGCAAGTATGTTCACCAGTTCAGGATCAACTTTCGTATTCAGGCGGACCTCCACGTTGGGAAGCTTTGCAAGCTGGCGGATGAGCCACTGGGAAAAGGCGAAATAGTCGTCTTTGAACGGGACGAAGCGCTCGCAGAGGATCTGGCCGCCCAAGGAACCGGAAGCTTCGCATAAAATGACGGTATGCCCGCGCCGTCCGGCGGTCAGCGCGGCCTGCATGCCGCCGGGGCCTCCGCCGGCCACAAGAACCTTTTTCTTCTTGAAGGGGAACGGCGAAACCCGGAAAGAGGATTCCTTCGCCGATTCGGGGTTGAGGGCGCACCGGTGCAGGTGCGTTGTGGGAACGATGCTAAGGCAGGAAAGACAGCGCATGCAGCGCCGGATTTCATCCGGCTGCCCGGCGCGCGCCTTGTTCGGCCATTCGGGATCGGCAATCAAGGCTCTGGCCATGCAGACGATGTCAGCCTTTCCGGAGGCGATGATCTCCTCCGCCATGTCGGGGTCGCTGATGCCGCCTAACGTGGCGACGGGAATTTTCACATGTTTCTTGATTTCGGCCGCGAACTCCACATTGACGCCGTGGGGCAGGAACAGTGTGGGATGGGTCCTGGGGAAGGTTTCAAGCCGTTCATGGTTGCCCACCGAGACATGAATAATATCCAGATAGTCCTGCAGAATTTCGGCGATGCGGCAGCCCTCGTCAATGCCGTAGCCGCCCTCGAACAGCTCCGATCCGCTCATGCGGAAATCCAGCGGGAAGCCCGGACCGACCGCTTCGCGGACCGCTTTCAGGATCAGGATGGGAAAGCGGCACCGGTTTTCGGTGCTGCCGCTGTATTTGTCGGTGCGGCGGTTCGTATAGGGCGAGAGGAACTGATTGAACATCCAGCCGTGGCCGCCGTGGAAGATGATCATCTCAAAGCCGCACATTTTGGCGCGTTTCGCCGCGTCGGCAAAGGCCTGCGCGATTTTGTGCATCATATCCTCGTCCATGGCTTTCACCACAATGCCGTTTTCCATGACAAAATCGACGGGGCCGTAAGATTGCTTGCCTTTCGCCGCGGGATTGGCCAGGCAGGGGACGCCGCCGAACATACCGCCGTGGGCCAGTTCGATGCCCGGTATACAGTCGTGCCATTTGATCGCCTGTGCAATCCGGGCCATGTCTCGGGCAATGCGCGGGTCGTCGAAGGCAATCTGGAGGCCCGCATGGGCCATGCCGGTTTCCCGGTGGACCACGCAGTCGCCTACCGTAACGGAGGCCGCGCCGCCCTTTGCCCGGGTCTCGTAGAAGCCGACGGTGGCCGGAGTGGGGAAATAATCCTCGGTCAGTTCCGGAATCGACATGGGAGCGGCCATGATGCGGTTTTTCAGGGTTACGTTGCCTACCTTGAGCGGGGTAAACAAATGCGGGTAGCGAATACTCATGCCGTTGCCTCCTTCGATTTTATAAGAATATGTTCATTATATCAGTCAAGCCCGTTCATTTGTAGAAACAAAAAGTGAAGCGTCCCCGAATGGTTGTGATTCCCAAATATAGCAGTCTCCCGCATGGCCGGGCCGGGCTTTCCGGTTTCGCCGCTTTGCCACCCATAAGAAAAGGCTCCCGGAACTAGCGTTCCGAAAGCCTCGGCATCTTATGGTATATGGAGGATGATGTCGCTTTTTTCTTTGATCTTCATTTGCCGGATATAGGCGTTTTCCTTTGGGATCCATTCCTCCAAGAAACGCCGGAGCTTTTCCGGCCCGTCGCGGCTGAGTATCCGCGCCTGCTGCTCTTTGGCGTCGATGCCTAAAAAAATCTTCAGGTCATAGTTGCCGATCAGGGTTGGGTGCATGCTGTAGGCACCCTCAATGACGCTGAGAGCGTTCGGCTGCACAGAAACCGGCTCTGAAAAACCCGCGGTTCTGCAGTCGTAAGGGCGGTAGCTGAAGCTGCCATTGCCGTTCAGCCCGCGCATCACTTCTTCCTGAAAGCGTTCGTAGTCGACGTTTCCCCCGATCTCGGCGAGCCGGGCTTTTGTCCTTTGCTCGGGACGCAGGAAAAAGTCATCCATATGGAATATGTTGCATTGGTAAATCTCTTTCAGCAGAAGGGAAAGCGTGGTCTTGCCCGCGGCGCTCATCCCGTCTATGGCGACGAGGACCCGGTCCTTTTCGCGCATCAGCCGGTCGATGCGGGAATACAGGCCGGCCTCACGCAGAGATTGTTCGTTCAAGCCCAAACAGTCCTTTTCCATCGCGTATGTTCAGATGCGTTCCAAGAGTCTCGCTCTTCTGAGCGCGACCAAAATGGCGGGGATCAGGATCAGTTGAAGAATAATGCCCGGCGCAGCATTGGTAAAGGCGCCCGCGAGAAAGAGCTGGAAGGTGAAATCGCTGCCTCTCAAACCGTACAAAACATAACTGACGGCGCCCCAGGCCAGCCTGCCGCCGATCATGGAAACAATCAGCGTAAAGTAGATTCCTGCCGTGCGCTTTGAGAAGCGGTAAAAGAGCAGTCCGGTCAAAAGACCGTAAACGGCAAGCTCGAAGGCCATGCTTGCTGCGATAGGGAACATGGGAGGCATGGCAAAGAGAATGCTTCTGAGAAGCGGAGCAATAAACCCGACGGCAAGACCGTATTTCCATCCGCAGATGAAGCCGCACAGCAGGATGGGAAAGTGCATGGGCAGCAGTTTGTTTCCAAGGCTTGGAATCTGGCCGGTCAGAAAGGGGAGAAGCAGTCCTGACGCGAGAAAGAATGCGGAAAGGGCCAGTTGCTTGGTTGATTTCATGGTTCCTCCGATCATTCGGATTAACGGCTTTCTTCTGAAAGCGCACGCCTTCTTAGCGAATTAATCGGATANNTTCACAGCTTCAGCCGTGATTTTATTATTATAGCATGCGCGCAAAAACGGCACAAGCGCCGATTCCGCGTCCGGCGCGAAAATCCGTGTCCTTGACGGCGGATGGAAGGGCTGGTACAATGTTCTGGAATTCGCACACGGCCCGGCGCGCCGCCGCTTCGGGAAAGGTGAGAAAATACATCGGGAAAAGGGAATCCATATGAAAAACAAGGCGCTTGAACCGCTCGGCAGAGAAGAACTGATCGAATTAATCGAAATCTACGCGAAAAACTGGCTTGCCATGGACGGGGTCTGGTTCCAGTCCGTGGAGCGGAAATTCGGCATGGACGAGGCGATGGAGCACGACCGAAACATTTGGAAAAGCTTTACCGTCATCGAAGCGCAGCGGATCAAGGAGTTTCTCGCTCTGCCGGAGCGGGCCGGGATTGAGGGACTCAAACGGGCGCTGTCCTTCCGGCTTTACGCCAATCTCAACAAGGATGAAATTGTCATTGAGGACAACGTGCTGATCTACCGGGTGCTGGAATGCCGCGTGCAGATCGCCCGGAAACGAAAGGGACTGGAATATCACACCTGCAAGTCGGTGGGGCTGATCGAGTACGGCGACTTCGCGAAGACCATTGACGACCGCTTAACCTGCGAGTGCCTCAGCTGCTATCCGGACGTGGCGGACGAAAGCTGCAACTGCGCATGGAAATTCACCCTGCGGGATGGGGAATAACGCGGATAATGGATGAACAAACGGCTCCCTTGGGAGCCGTTTTTCGTTCCGGCCGATAGCTGATCTCCTTAATGCGCCGGCGATGCTATTGCATAATTATAGCGGGATTGGGCATGCTTTAATCCATATCCCATTTTTGCTGAGGCGGCGGGGAGCCTGCCATCCCGGGCGGACTCCCGCGACTTTTCCCGCGCGGTCGTAAACATCAAAAAGGAAGCATGTTGGATGCTTCCTTTTCTGAGAGGCTTATCGGTTCCGGTTGTTTTCGTTGCTGTCATTGTTGCGGCTGTTCTGGTTGTTGCGGTTGTTCTGGTTATTCCGGTTATTGTCATTGTTGCGGTTATTATCCCTGTTGTTATTGTTTCGGTTGTCGTTTCGACTGTTGTCAGGCAATATCGGTCACTCCTTTCGTAATTTTATGTTTATTATTTCTCGTCCCAGGGAATTATATTCCTGAAATATAAAAAATTTTAAGCGAGTGATTCGGATATTAATTCAGAACGCGCGAATTTATACGATGGCCGGAATTACCTATCCGTGCGGCTGTATTCTGATTAAAGGGGAAAAAATCGCGAAAGTTTCCAATTTTATCGACGGAAGGGAAAACGGCGACGGTGTTCTTATCGACGCGAAGGGGGCCTGGGTTTTGCCCGGCCTGATCGACGCGCACTCCCATATCGGCATCTCGGAAGAGAAAATCGGCAAGGTGGGGGAAAATTCAAACGAATTCACGGAACCGGTCACTCCCTATATCAAAGCGATTGACGCGATCAATCCGATGGATCCGGCGTTTCATAACGCGATCAAAACGGGAATCACCTCCGTTATGGTCGGACCCGGCAGCACGAACGTTGTCGGGGGCCAGTTTGCGTTTCTCAAAACCGACGGAAGATGCGTCGATAAGATGGTCGTTTTGGAACCGGCCGCCATGAAAATAGCCTTTGGGGAAAACC
>DCTG01000212.1 GCA_002329245.1 Clostridiales bacterium UBA1446 | reverse complement strand
GCCTCCTTCAAAAGCAAATGAAACTCGTCGATGAAGTACCATGTCGCTTTTCCCGCGCTGCGGTTGACCGTGACGGTATTCCACACTTGATCTTGGACAATCAGCATACCCGGCTTTTTGAGGTTTTTCCCCAGCTCCTTGATGTCAAAGCACACAAGCCGATTGTTGATGTCCACCGTCGTTCTGTGATTGAAGAAGTTGAGGGAGCCGGAAACATACAGGTCAAGCGCCTGCGCCACGCGGTCGGCCTCCGGGATATGCTGCGCCGCTAGCGCCGCATGAAGGTCGGAGAGGATAGGCATATTCTCCGGGCGCGGGTCNNCGGTCAATGACCGTCTTTTCGATGGCTTCCAGCCCGGACTTGCCGCCCATGATAAGCTCGCAGAAGGATAGCACAAAGTCACTTTTCAGCGCCAACGGGTTTTCGTCCTCGCTGTAATTCAAGTTGATGTCGAGAGGGTTCACAAAATCGCGGCTGGTCGGAGATAGCCGGATGACTTGGCCGTGCAGCCGGTTCACAAGGGGAAAATACTCCGCTTCCGGGTCACAGATTATCACGTTGTCGGAAGTCGTCAGGATAATGTGCGTGATCTCCCTCTTGCAGCTCATGGACTTGCCGCTGCCGGGGGTGCCGAACACAAGCCCGTTAGGGCAGCGGGCGCGTTTCCTGTCCAGCGTAATCATGTTGTTGGACACGGCATTGAGGCCGTAATAGATGGCCTGCCCGCCTTGAAAAAGCTCCTGCGTGACGAAGGGAACGAACACGGCCACGCTGGAAGTCGTCAGCGCCCGTTGTATCTTGATCTGATTGAGGCCGAGGGGCAAGCTGCTCATTAGCCCCTGTTCCTGCTGGTAGTCGAGGCGGGATAGGATGCAGTTGTATTTCTGCGCCACGCCCGCCGCCCGGAACACGTCGTTTTCCAGCTTTTGTTTGCTGTCCGCGAGGTTGAGAACAAGGAAGGTCACAAGGAAAAGCCGCTCGTTGCGGCTTTGCAGTTCATTTAGTAGATTTTTGGCCTCCTTGCCGTAGGTGGCGAGGTCGGACGGCAGGATGTCCATGTCGTATCCGCTGCGGACAGCTTTTTTTTGTTCCTCGATTTTCATACGGTCTAAATCGGTGATTTTTCGCTTCACCATCTTTACGGCCTCGTTCTGGTCGATGGCCTGCACATGGAGATTGACGACGATGCCCGTTTCCGTGTCGAGAAAGTCCGCAAGCATTTTGTCGTTCAGTTCCGGCGCTAATATCTGCAAAAAACTCACCGCACCGATTTTACCGCCCAACTGAAACGTCCTGCCGTTTTTGAAAGCAAACGAGGTCGGGGCGATAAAGTCCTTCGTGGAAAGTCCCGACGCGGGCAGCCAGCCCCATTCAAAGGCAAAACGCTCCCCGTCCGGGTGGAATACGCCGTGCAGCACGGCAAGGCATTCCTTTCCGTCAAGCGCCCTCGCGGGCGCTCCCATGACTTTGAAATATCCCAACAGGTCGGCTTCCACGCGGGACAGCCGCGCCCGCGCCGCTTTGGAGTTGTCGGCCTCGATGGTAAAGGTTAGATACTTGGTTTTCTCGATGCCGTTGTTGCCACGGGCGGCCTGCATTTTGAGGATGCCGCTGCTTTCCTCCCGGATAGGGTCTAAATCGTCGCCCTGCGGCGGTAGCTCAAAGCTGCGGGCGAACTGCTCCGGGTCAAGTCTGCGATTGATAAGGGATAGCTGCACATGGATAGAGGCGTCCACATAGTTATACAAATCGCAGAGGTTTTCAAAAGTGGCCGTCCTGTCGTCCGGCTGTGCAAGCTGATAATTGATGTCGTCAAACTCGATGCACTTGGAATAGCCGCGTTTCGTCACCCGACAAACGCCGTCCGGGAACATATTAAGATAGGGAATGCTGTCCTGTGCCGTGTGCGGCTTGCCGTCGCCTTTGTATCTGCGGATAACTGCTTCAATTTCCCGCCGCTCGGCGCGGGTCAGCTTTCCTTTTTCCTTTGGCTGCTTTACCGTGTTGGACAATCGCTTTTACCTCCTGTTCCATGAGATTTTGCCGCATGAGGGCGGCGTAAAGGTTGTTGGTCTGATAAGGGCGCTCCTTTGGCCGGATGAACAGAGTTTGTATCATCTGCCCGGCGATCACTTCGAGGGGCTGCCCGTGCTTTTCGTACAGCGCCAGCATAAAGCCCGGAAGCATGGCGAATATCATCATCAGCGCCGCCGTGGTGGTGCCGAGGCTGCCACGGAGTGAAAAAAATAGCGGCACTCCTACGAGAAGCGCCGCCCCGAAACAAAGCAGTTGCCGCTTTGTCAAGTTAAAAAGCACCTTGGACTTAACCTTCGTCAAATCCTTCGGTACGGTCACATAAGCCATAGATTTAGATGCCCTCCTTTCGCTTAATGGGCGTTGAACACGGCCTTTGAAATGCTGCCGGTCTTAAAGAGCGTAAAGCATAACAATACCGTATAACCCATGCAAACCCATATCGCGCCGGATATGTCGCCGGTGGTGGAAATGGTCTGTATCAGTACCGCATAGATGCCGACACATACCATAATCAAAAATGCTTGGAAGCCGAGAGCCAGCAGGGATTTCAGGTAGTTTTGCCCCATGCCGCCCCATNNTTCCGCGCCACTCGCTGTTTGCCATTGTTGCAAGGGGTATCGGGCCGAGAGAAGTCACAAGGTATATTTCTATCATGCGCCCGTAGATAACAAGCATGATGCAGACGGACAGGATATTCATGGTGAGGCCGACAAACAGGCTTTGAAACCATAGTCCCAACAGCCCGCCGATGCTCATATCCGCAAGCCGTGTTTCAAGGTCGGCCACGGTAGAAGTGATGTCGATGCTCGTTTGTGAGATAATTACGCCCGCGCTCTGATTGACGACTTGCTGCGCCATATCGAATATACCCATGACAATATTCCATGTGTTTGTGACGATTAGCACGGCGGCAAACGTTTTGAATACCCACTTAAAGAACATGAACATATCGATGTCGTGCATATTGTTCTTTTCCGTCACCATCGAAATCAACTCAAAACACATCACGAAAGCGAGGATGGCCCCGGCAATCGGGATGATGACCGTTTCGGACAGGTTGCGTATCATCGAGAAGATGCCGGAGTTCCAGCCCTGCGGGGTCATGCCTACCTGCGAGGCGATTTCCCCAACCTTTGCATTTACCGTGTCGAACATCCCGGACAGGTTGCCGGTGATGCCGTCGATCAGCACGCCTTTAATCCAGTCGTTAAGCCAATCCAATATCAAGCGTGAATCCCTCCTTTCCCGCGCCCTCC
>DCTG01000063.1 GCA_002329245.1 Clostridiales bacterium UBA1446 | reverse complement strand
ACCGGGTTCTTCGACAAGCTGAGAACAGGCTAAGCCTGTTCTTTCTTTTTGCACAATATTGTGTTTCACTCTAGTTCTCCGGTTGCTTTCGCGGCGATGTAAGCGGGCACCCGGTCTTTTTCAATGCCAAGCGCGGCGGCCAGCTCTCCAAACAAAAGCTCTTCCGCACGCTTCATGTATTTTTCATCCAAAGCCCCGAATTTTCGGTTTTGCTGCTCCGCATCCTGCTTTTTTGTATACAGGGACACGCACAGTTCAATCAAGTCGGAACATTCATGCGTTTTCAGGGATTCCTTATAATGCTCGGCAAGCTGACTGACAGAGCGGGTATGGTATGCTTCGGCGCGAATGGACGGCATCTCTTCGATAAGCCGCTCGGCTTCCTCCTTTGTGATGATAGGCCGCATAAATATCTTGGTATTATGGACGGGAGCATATATCGTGCAATTCTGATACAACGGCGTCAAAACATAGAAAAGCTGTTCGTGCCCCGTTCCCTGAGCGTCAAGCGCGGCAACGTCCTCTATCCTGCATACGCCGGTATTGCCGTAAATGATGAGATCTCCAACCTTGTATATTTTACCGCTCCCCTTCGGGGCGCTCTGTTTCTGTCCATTCATGGGCGGCAGCCTCCATAATTCTTCTGCGGGATGCGCTCCTGCGTATCCTCATCCAATGATCTCAAACGCTGCATCATTTTCTCCAGAGTGTTTGTTTCCTGGTAATAGGAGCATCTTGCACCCATGCAGCTGGAAACGCGAAGCAATTTGCATTTTCCGCTTACAAGCAGTCCGGCGCAGTCGGGCAGCATCCACAATTCCGTGCTTGAATAGCGTGTCGCCAACGGAATCACCTTGCTTTGCTGGAACAATACAAACTGTACTCCGGTCTTCCCGCAATAATAAAAACATGCGGTTCTGACAAGCGGACTTACGTTCGTCAGAACTGCACGTTGTACTTCTATTATACCACATTTCGGGGTGGATGAAAGCGGAAATTTCTTGGACTGATAGTTCCGAGCGTCCTTGGCGCAAATCAGGCTTCCGATGAATCCTATGAGACCCCGTTTCCTGCCCTTATAGGGGAGATTCGGGGTTTATTACCGCAATTCATTCGCCAAGCACTTGTAATAAAAAACCTGACTTTACCCCGGAATGGGTAAAGTCAGGTTTTTCTGGTGGACGATACAAGTTAAGACGGTATACATCCGGATGAAGCCGGATACAAATTGATTTAGAGTACAGTTGCCGAGCAGAATCGTGTGAAAAGTAAGAAAGGAAAAGAGGAAACTCCATATGATCATACCTATCAGGGGAATGCCTTGAAGATCGGCAAGCGTCTATATAGGCTTTGCCTTATATGTGCATTTTCTTATTCAGTTCCTTAATTATCTGGTCGCCCTGAAAGATAAAGAGTGCGGCCAGAAAGATGAGGCTGAACGCAGCACACAGGATGGAAGGGTATAGTATTTTTACCCAGTGAAACAAAATAAATAAAACCGGGAGGATGCCAAATAATCCGGCCAGCAGGACATAGGTTAAGTAATCCCTTGCGCTCAGCCTCATAATTTTTGCCGTGATATACATGATCAGTTCCGCCGCTACGTATACAATGGGTATGAGATAGTCAAGTGACCAGCCGCGCCATCCCGTCTGCCAGTCCCAGAAAACCGACAGCAGCGATACGACAGCCACCTGCCATATGATGGTTTTCGGTATATGATGCTTTTTTCGCACAACGACAATTAGGCCGAGCCACATACTGACGAGGCCGGAGATAACAAATACCGGCCAGTTTGTGTCGATTGGAAAGATCATACGGATGGCAAAGCTGGCGACAACCGCAGCAAACGAAATGAAAAGCAATATCCGAATTGCCAGGTGGCTTTCGTAGGCAGGCGGTATATCCGGGAAAACATCCTTGCTGTCCTCGTCGGCGTCGGTTGTTTGAAGCGTATTGCCGCACAGTACGCACCTTGCTCCGCTTCCTCGGATCTTCAACTGGCATTGACTGCAATATTTCAAACGGCTCCTCCTCCCTTCATTCAGATGTTGGACGATATCTCGATTTCAATGCCAAGCTTTGACAGCATCTGAAAAAACGTTCTTTGGGTATCGGTTTCACGATAGGGGGAGGTCATACTAACAACCAGCCTATCGCCATAAGAGCACAAGGTCATCTGTGGTCTTATGGCGCTCGTACAGACTGAGAACTGGCGAATGACCTGCCGAAACTCTGACGGCATGCATATAACGCCGATATTGGATAGGGTCGATGTGGTCTGCCTTATGGCTTTGTAGTAAATGATGCGGGCGACAATATCCTTTACAGGCAGCGGGACGATTCTGGCAAACAGGTTTTTTTCAACGTACATATTACTGTTCGCCCTGTGATTAAGCTGTTCAAGCGTCAGATCCTTTTTAAAAAGCGCGCTGACGCGCTGAATTACGGTTGGCAGGTCTTCTGCTCCGCTGTCAAAGCGGAAGCCGATATTGATATAACTGAAGAAATTTCTGACCGTGACAGATTCGAAATATTGCCGAAGGTCTACCGGGATCATTAGAACCACGGGATGCTTTTTTGCCCCGGCGCGCATTTCTTTGCTGATTGCATGCATGTAGAGGCTCGCGAGATAAACCGTCAGTGTCGTTCCGTTTTTATGCGCTTCCGCTAAAACTGCCTTGGCAGACATCGCGCCTTCAATGAGGTTCATTCTGTGATCGGCAAGCCTCGTCCCGGGAATGCGATATGCTTTTGTGTCTCTACGGTTCATCTTTCCCTTTTTGCCGCTGCCGTCAAAGTGCTTGCCGAAGCTGTCATCCATCTTCCCGCTGACGGAAGAATTGTCGTTTGTTAAAACCGTATTTTCAAATTTCTCTTTGTCTTTGAGTAATATATAACGATACACGAGGGACTGAAGAAAACGAAGCGCTCCGGCGCCGTCGGAAAGCGCATGAAACACCTCGAGATTGATTCTTTTCCGATAATAGGAAACCCGAAATAAGAGCTGATATCTGAAACCAACATAAATGGGGGCGCATACGGTCGTTGATTCCATGTGGACCTCGGGCTTGATGTCGCTTCTCTCGAGATAATACCAGAACAGGCCCCTTCTCAGGACGGATTTATATAATGGAAAATCGTCAACCGTCTGATCCAGCGCCTTTTGCAGGAGCTCCGGGACGATGTCATCATACAGCTCACAGGCGATCCGAAATACCTTCGGGTCTTTTAAGGTCCAGGTCGCGGGGAATATTTTTGAGGCATTATCAAGTCTTGTCCAGTCTATATCTCTTTGACGTTTTAAGATAAGGACTCCTCCCCTGTATCATTAAGGAAATTACGGATGATTTCATAACATTTGATAATCGGTCGGGACTTTTTGGGGAAAGCGAGAAACCCATGGAGGGCTTCATCGATCCGACAGACCGTAACATCATTATGAAAACTTTTCAGCTTTTTGCCGTAAGCTTCACCTTCATCCCGGAGCGGATCATATTCAGCAGTAATGATGAGTGTTTTCGGCTGATGCGACAGATCCTCCGCCAGGATCGGCGCCACATACGGATTGCGTTTATCCTCCTCGTTGCTGATGTACAGATCCATATAATTCTGGATTTTTTCAGCCGTCAGCAAGTAACTGTCGCCATACTCCCGTATGGAGGGAAACGGTGACGTATCACTGTGGTCATAGTATGTGGCAGGGTAGATCAAGATCTGCCTCCGGGGTGAGAACTCGCCTCTGTCTCTTGCCATCAGAGATACGACTGCCGCGAGATTACCGCCGGCGCTGTCGCCCGCTAGCGTGATATCCTCCAGTGCGCAATTTATCAAGCAGGGATCATTGAAAATTTCTCTTGTCACGAAATAGCAGTCCTCCAACCCTGCGGGAAAGGGGTGTTCTGGAGCCAGCCGGTAGTTTACCGAAACAACGATGTGCTTCGTCTGCCGGGCCATGTTGGCACATATTTTCGTGTACGTATCGATATCTCCCGTGACCCAGCCCCCGCCGTGATAGAATATGATCGCTTTGGAGAGGCCTCCTTTTTTCGGCCGGAAAACACGCACCGGNNCGGGATTTCCCGGTCAAGGACCATGATTTTTCGGTCCAGCGCGCCGTAAATCGGCTTAAAATATGGATTAACGGCACGCAGCAGTCCACGGTATAGTTTGTAGTATGTCTTGACATTTGCTAACATACTTGAAGCTGCTTTCAGCGCTGTTCGTTTTATCGGATTCATGGTGCCCCCGTTTCAAGGTTTGATACAGCATGCACAGTCGGCCCTGAGAATAATTGTTATTGATAGCTGTAATTTCTGAATCAGATAGCAATCATCAGGTGAATCAATTGACCGTTTGCTTCATGCTGAATACGGATCGTACAAAGTATCGTTTATCTTGAGTGAGGCAATCTGTCTCATTCTTTTTATTCAAGGATGAAGATGCGGATAAGTCACCCTCTGACCTTCCTCAAGAGATTTATACCCTTGCGATGCGATCGCGGAAAAATGCACGAATACATCGTCAGAAATAACACCAAAGCCCTTGTCTGCATGGAACAATTTCACGGTACCGTTACTCGTGCCGGATATCCCATATTTTAACATTTCAATAGGAACAAAAATCACATGTTGTAAATCAATAATAAAAACAGTGATTTACAAACATGTGAGATCAAGACGTTCCTATTGACAAATAACATTATATCAGCATTACAGGACATAGTCAACTGCCGTTCTTTGCAGTTATCTCGAGCGTAATATGGCCAGTAACTGGTTCAATGCAGAAAAGGGTCCTGCAATCATTGCGATTGCAGGACCCTTTTCTGGTGGACGATACAGGACTCGAACCTGTGACCCTTCGCACGTCAAGCGAATGCTCTACCAGCTGAGCTAATCGTCCGAATTGACGCTATCCATATTACAGGAATCCGGCAGGCTTGTCAATGGGTTTCTTGCCGTATTTTTTACCTGTCCGCGCCGGTGCCGGCGGAAATCTCGCGCATACAAAAGCCCCGAATCTTGAAATCAAAGGT
Organism: Clostridiales bacterium UBA1446; assembly: GCA_002329245.1. GTDB lineage: Bacteria > Bacillota > Clostridia > Oscillospirales > Oscillospiraceae > UBA1446. The sequence continues at coordinate 14,273 of DCTG01000063.1, read as the reverse complement.
TAGGTTTGATATACTAATGCAATTAGGTTAAAAATTCTGTGCCGCGCCGGCCGGAACGGGAATCCGGCACGGCGGGGGAGCCTGAAGATGCCAAGGAGTATGGAATGAGATATCAAACCTGGACGCTTGCCGATTCGAATAGGGAAAGGGCTGCCGATTTGAAAGCGTCCCGCATTTCTCCGCTGGTGGCAAAGGTGCTTGCCGCGCGCGGCTTCCGGACGGCGGAGGAGGCGGCCGAGTTTCTCTCGCGGGACACGGAATGCATGGAAGATCCGCTTCAGCTTCGGGATATGGATCTGGCGGTTGCCCGCATCCGGTCGGCCATGGCGGCGGATGAGAAAATTGCGGTTTACGGCGATTACGATGTGGACGGAATTACAGCCACGTGCATGCTGACTTCCTTTCTGCGAAAAGCAGGCGCACGCTGCATATACTACATACCCGACCGGATAGAGGAAGGCTACGGACTCAACGAAGAGGCGCTTGGACGGCTCCGGCAGGAGGGCGTCGGCCTTGTTCTTACGGTGGACTGCGGAATCACCGCGCATGAGGCGGTGGACTACGCGCAAAACTTGGGCATAGACGTCGTCATAACGGACCACCATGCGTGTCAGGACCAGCTTCCCAACGCCGTTGCGGTAGTGAATCCTCACAGGAAGGACGCGCCCGCCGCGTTTGCCGATCTTGCCGGCGTCGGGGTGGCGCTGAAGCTGCTTCTGGCGCTCGAAGGCATGGAAAACCGGGAGCGGATATTGGAGCAATACGGAGACCTTGCGGCCTTGGGAACCGTTGCGGACGTGGTGCCCGTCGTCGGGGAAAACCGCGCCATTGTCAGCCGGGGACTTGAGCAAATCAGAAGACAACCGCGTCTGGGGCTGCGCGCCCTGCTGCGNNGGATAAACGCGGCGGGACGCATGGGAAAGGCGTGGATTGCCGCCGAGCTTCTGCTCACGGAAGACCCGGAACGGGCGGAGGCGCTTGCTTCCGAGCTTTGCGTTCTCAACAGGGAGCGTCAGGCAATCGAGCAAAGGATTTTCCAGGAGTCAGTCGACCTGGTGAAAAACCAGGCGCCGGAACCCTCCGCGATCGTTTTGGCCGGCGACGACTGGCACCAGGGAGTCATGGGGATTGTCGCCTCCCGTCTTTCCGAACGGTTTTACTGCCCGGCTTTTATGATTTGCACCTCCGGAGAGCGGGGAAAAGGCTCCTGCCGCAGCTGGGGAGGGTTTAACGTATACGCCGCGCTGGAACATTGCGCCGCCCATCTGGAAAGCTACGGCGGGCATGAACTGGCGGCCGGCTTTACGATTCTGCGCTCGGATATCGACGCGTTTCGCGCGGCAATGGAGGCATACGCGTCCTCAATCAAAGTGCCGGGAGCGGAGCCGGACCTTTCCATCGACGCGGAAGCGGACGCGTCCGAGCTGACGCTCGAGAACGTGGAGGCGCTTGATATCCTGCAGCCGCACGGCATGGGCAATCCGCGTCCGCTGTTTTTGCTTCGCGCGGCGGAAGTCATCAGCTGCTCCAACGTCGGCAACGACAAGCATCTGAAAATTCGTGTGAGCGTGAACGGGCGCAGTTTCGGGTGCATCTTCTTTTCCGCCACCGCCGAGGAAGCCGGCCTTTGCGCCGGAGACCTCATTGATCTCGCTTTTTTTCCTCAGGTCAACGAGTTTCGCGGGACGCGCACGGTTCAGCTCCTGCTGACCGATCTGCGCCCGGCTGCGGACGGCGCGAGGTGGGCTTTATTTGATAAATACCGGGAAGGTGCGCCGCTCAGCGCGGAGGAAGCCCGCATGCTCCTGCCGGACCGGGAGGATTTCGAAACGGTCTGGCGGTACCTGCGCAGCCGCTCCGGTCAGGACGGAATGGAAGACGGGATATCCGCGCTGCACAGGGAAATCTCCGCGGTTTCCGGGAGGATTCTTTCGCCTTCCCGTATGATGATTTGCCTTAATATCTTTGAGGAGTTAGGACTTCTGACGCTCGGCAGAAACGGCAGCCGGCTCCGGATTGCGCTGTGTCCCGACGGACGGAAGGTGGATCTGGAACAGTCGGAAATCTTAGCCTCTCTTCGGAAGGCGAACTGATCGGGACGGATAACGGGTATGACGAAATGCGCGCAAGCCGGATACCGGCGTATCATTTGGAAAGGAGGCGATTGTCCGTGGATCCTGTTTTAGAGCGGTATTATGCGCTCGAAGAAAAGGTCAGGGAATACAACCCGCAGCTTGACACAAAGCGGCTGTTTGCGGCGTTTACCTTCGCGGACAACGCCCACAATCAGCAAAAAAGGAAGGACGGCGCGCCGTTTGTCACGCATCCCCTCGCGGTGGCGGAAATCGTCGCCGAAATGGGGCTGGATATCGATTCGCTCATTGCCGCGCTGCTCCATGACTGCATTGAAGACACCGGAACCACGCACGAGGAGATTTCGAAGCTTTTCGGGCCGGTTGTCGCCGATCTGGTGGAGGGCGTTACCAAGCTGACCCGGGTGCAGTATACGAGCAAAGAAGAAGAGCAGATGGAAAATCTGCGAAAAATGCTCATGGCCATGGCGAAGGACATCCGGGTCATTCTGATTAAAATCGCGGACCGTCTGCACAATATGCGCACGCTCGAATACCAGAGCGAACAAAAGCAGCGCCTCAAAGCGCTCGAGACCATGGAAATTTACGCCCCCATCGCGCACCGGCTCGGGATGCAGAAGATCAAATGGGAGCTGGAGGACCGGTCCCTTCAGTTTTTGGACCCCGTGGGATATGAGGAGATTACGGCGGAGCTGGCCAAGCGGAGCAGCGCGCACGAAGAGTTTTTGGAGCACATCCGTACGATGATCCAAAAAAGGATGGACGAGAGCGGTGTGCGAAGCCAGGTATTCAGCAGGGTCAAGCATATTTACAGCATTTACCGGAAAATGTACAATCAGAACAAGACGTTGGACGAAGTATATGATCTGTACGCGTTTCGCGTGATTGTGGACGATATTCCGGACTGCTATAACGCGCTGGGCTGCATTCATGATCTTTTCAAGCCCGTTTTGGGGCGGTTTAAGGACTATATCGGCACCCCGAAGCCGAATATGTACCAGTCTCTGCACACCACGGTAATCGGCCGGGAGGGGATTCCCTTCGAGGTTCAGATCCGCACCTGGGAGATGCACCAGATTGCGGAATACGGCATCGCGGCCCATTGGAAATACAAACAGGGCATGGAAAATGCCCACCTTGGAACAGAAAAGAACTTCGAATGGGTCCGGAAGCTGTTGGAGAGCCAGCAGGACACCGATGCGGAGGAGTACGTGCGCACGCTGAAGGTGGACCTGTTTGCCGACGAGGTTTTCGTCTTTACGCCGCGCGGCGACGTGATCAACCTGCCCGCCGGCGCAACGCCGATTGATTTTGCGTACAGCATCCATTCCGCGATCGGAAATACCATGACCGCCGCCAAGGTCAACGGAAGGATCGTTCCCTTCACGGCGGAGCTGCAAAACGGCGACATCGTGGAGATCATCACCTCGAAAGCGGCGCATGGACCCAGCCGGGACTGGATCAAGATTGCCAAAAGCAACGAGGCCAGAAACAAAATCAAGCAGTGGCTGAAGAAGGAGCGCCGGGAAGAGAATATCCTGCAGGGGCGCAGCAGCTTCGAGGCGGAACTGCGGCGGGCCGGCATCTCCATGCCGACGATCCTAGCGGAAGACGTTCTGCCGCTCGTCTTAAAGAAGGTTGCCTTCAACTCGCTGGAAGAGATGTATGCCGCAATCGGATACGGCGGCCTGACTTCGCAGAAAGCGGTCAACCGGATCCGGGATGAGCTCATCCGAATCAACAAGCTGCGCCCGGAAAGGCAGCAGCAGAATCCCGCGGCCGTCCCGGGCGCGCCGAGGAAAGCGGTCCGGTCCGAATCGGGTATTATCGTGGAAGGCTTGGGGAACTGCTTGGTCAAGTTTTCTCACTGCTGCACACCCGTGCCGGGAGACCCGGTGATTGGCTTTATCACAAGAGGCTACGGCGTATCCGTACACCGCCTGGACTGCCCGAACGCCGCGCCGGACCGCCGCAAACCGGAGGAAAAAGGGCGCTGGGTCAACGTTTCCTGGGTAATGTCGGACCGCGCCGCGTATCAGACCTCGCTGGAACTGGAAGCCCGGAACAGGGACGGTCTCATTGTGGATGTGGCGACCGCGATGAACGCTCAGAAGATCCGCGTCAATTCCCTGGCCGCCCGCGGCAGGTCGGACGGTTCCGCCGTTGTAAACCTCTCCTTCGACGTGGATAATCTGGAACAGCTGAAACTTGTCATTTCCCGGCTCCATCAGATTTCAGGAGTCCTTCGGGTCAAGCGGGCGGGAGAGGAATAAATGAGACAAAAAAATGCACGGGTATTTCCTTCCCGTGGAAGTAAGGCATAGGGTGGAGAAGATGAGAGCAGTGGTAACGCGCGTATCCTCCGCTTCGGTAAGGATAGGAGAGCGCACCTGCGGAGAAATCGGAACGGGACTTCTTGTTCTGCTTGGCGTGGGGCATGAGGATTCAAGGGAAACGGCGCAGCGCCTCGCCGATAAAATTACGCAGCTTCGCATTTTCGAAGATGAGTGGGGAAAGATGAACTTAAGTCTCGCCGAGGCGGGAGGAGCCATCCTCGTGGTGTCCCAGTTCACGCTGTATGGAAACTGCAAAAAAGGACGCCGGCCAGATTTTTTGGCGGCTGCCCGGCCGGAGACAGCAATCCCGCTCTATGAACAGTTTATTGCAATCTGCAGGGAAAAGGGGTTTTCTGTAGAGACGGGTCAATTCGGCGCGGACATGAAGGTAACCTCGGTCAACGACGGACCGGTGACCTTGGTTTTGGATACGGACCTGCTCTGATGCGGCGGGGGCATCGAAAAACGGGTGAATAACCCGACAGAGGGGATTGGAGTTGCATATGGTAATCAAAGATCTGCAAGTGGGTATGATCGGTACGAACTGTTACATTCTATGCGATGAAAACGCCGGCCTTTGCGCGGTGATCGACCCGGGCGACGAGGCAAGTCGCGTGCGCGCCGCCATCGAGGAGACCGGGTGCAAACTGCAATACATTTTGCTGACGCACGGGCATTTTGACCATACAACCGGAGTGGACGGCTTGCTCCGCTGGGAGAAGGTGCCCGTTTATATCCACCGCGGCGACGTAGGACCCCGGGAGCGCCCCTCTCATTACTTATACCCGGCTCCGGCGGACACGCAGTTTTATGACGAGGGAGACAAACTGAAGGTAGGCGCGCTGGAGATTGAAGTGATCCATACGCCCGGACACTCGCCCGGCTCCGTGTCGCTTCGGGTGAACGACGCCCTGTTTACGGGAGACACCCTGTTTCGTGACTCCTGCGGCAGAACCGATCTGCCCGGCGGGAGCTACCCCGTGTTGCTCCGATCGCTGCGCCGCCTCTACGAGCTTTCGGGCGACTATCGGGTTTACCCGGGCCATGAAGCGTTCTCAACCTTAGACCGGGAAAGACAGAGAAATTACTTTATGGCCGAGGCGCTGCAGGCTAAGTAAGCAAAAGCCGCAGCCGGTTGTTTGCCGCGGATTGGGGGATTTCCCATCAAGCTTTACCTTTCGGGTCATCAGTATAAATATGCGGTGGAACAGATGCTCCTGGTCCTGTTCCCGGAGGAGCGCCCGGTTTATACCGAACAGCCGCCGGGGGAAGAGGAGGATTGCATCCTTTCAGAGCTGCGCCGGGGGCCGGTCTGGGCGACCGCCCGCACGACGATCGTGCGGAAGGGACGGCGCTTTTCCCGCTTTGCCCGCGCACACGCAGCCGAGCTGGCGGGAAAACTGTCTGCGGACCGGGCGCTTCAGAGAATCATAAAGCTGTCCTTTTTCAAAGCCGCGCGGGACTGCACGGGAGCGGAGCCTCCCTGGGGCGCGCTGACGGGAATCCGGCCGGCAAAGATCGTCGCTCGCATGCTGGAGCAGGGCGCTTCCGAGCGGAAGGCGGACGCGGTGCTGCGCGACGTGTATTTTGTCTCAAAACCAAGGCGAAGACTGTGCATCGACGCCGCCGCGGCGGAACTGGAAGTGAAAAAAACGCTCCGGCCGGATGAGATTTCCCTCTATGTGGGAATCCCTTTCTGCCCGACCCTCNNTCAGCCATTCGGTGGAAAAGTCGCTCTCCTTAGTCGGCCCCTTTCTGCAGCGGCTTGAGGAAGAGATTGCCGCGGCGGGAGAGGCCGTTAAGGCGTCGGGACATCGTATCCGTTCCGTTTACATCGGCGGGGGGACCCCGACCACGCTTTCCGCGGAGCAGCTTCGTGACTTGCTCGGAGCTTTGGAAAAGGGGTTTGATTTAGCCGGGTGCACCGAATATACGGTGGAAGCCGGGCGGCCGGATACCATTACGCCGGAAAAACTTGCCGTACTGCGAAGTTTGGGCGTAAACCGCATTTCGGTAAACCCGCAGAGCATGCAGGAAGAGGTGCTCCGGGCAATCGGCCGCAGGCACGGCGCGGAAGATACGAAGCGTGCCGTCGAGCTGGTGCGCGCGGCGGACTTTCCGGTTTTGAATATGGATCTCATAGCGGGCTTGCCGCAGGACAGCGCGGCGGGATTTCGCGACAGCTTGGAGCGGGTTTTATCGTTTCGCCCGGAGAACGTTACGGTGCATACGTTAGCCTTGAAAAAAGGCGCGCGGCTTATGTTGGAAAAAGGGGAGCTGCCGGGCCCGGAGATTGTCGGCGACATGTTGGAGCATGCGGAAGAGCGGCTCAGATCGGCTGGGTACCGCCCGTATTATCTTTACCGGCAAAAATTCATGTCGGGAAATTTTGAAAATGTCGGTTGGTGCCTGCCGGGCCGTGAATGTGTGTATAATATCTGTATGATGGAAGAGCTTCATACCGTTTTATCGCTCGGCGGGGGCGCCGTCACAAAGATCGTCGATCCCGAGTCCGGACAGATCCGGCGCATCTGCAATCCCAAGTATCCGTATGAGTATATTGAGAGTGCGGAAAAGATAGTAACGGGAAAAGGCGCGCTTTCTTCGTTTCCTGCTTCCCGCGGAGAGGCAGACCGCAAGGAGGGAAAAACAGAACTTGGCCTATGAGTTAAGTCAAATTAACGAGCGGATCAGATGCGACGCAAAGGGTTTTCTGATGGAATGCGACGCCCGGTACGCGGAACAAATTGAGGGCGCGGCGCGGCGGATCGCGGAAAACAGGAGCAGAAGCCCGATCGTTCTGCTCTCGGGCCCTTCCGGTTCGGGGAAGACCACAACGGCGAAGAAGATAGAGGAAGCGCTCCGGAAGCGGGGCATACACTGCTGCACCATTTCCATGGACGATTATTATAAAACCATAGATCATCAAACGGTGCCGCGCACGCCGGAAGGCGAGATTGATCTGGAGTCCCCCAAATGCTTGGATATGGAGTTATTGGCCGACCATTTCGAGCAATTGACGAAAGGCGAGCAAATCCATATTCCCAAATATGAGTTTTCCCGCCGGATGCGAAGCGATTCCCGCGCAACCCCTCTCCGGCTGGGACAATCCGATATCGCGATCTTTGAGGGAATCCACGCCTTGAACGACGCCATCACGCGGCTTTATCCGGAAGCGTTTAAGCTCTATATCAGCGCGCGCTCCGACGTAACGGACGGAGGAAAGGTGTGTTTCAAACGGACTTGGCTTCGGTTGGTGCGGCGCGTCGTCCGGGATTATAAATTCAGGGGTTCCGACGTTGCGTTCACGCTTTCCCTGTGGGACAATGTCCGCAGGGGGGAAAAGCTCTATATTTCCCCATACAAACACTGCGCGGACCTTATGTTCGATTCCTCGCTCCCGTACGAGGTTTCGGTGATGAAACAGTATGCGATTCCCCTGTTTCAGAGACTTCCGGAAGAGAATCAAAGAAGGGCCGAGCTGCAGGGGCTGCGGGACGCCTTCTGTCTGTTTGAAGAAGCGGATCCGTCGCTTGTGCCGAAGGATTCCCTCTTGCGGGAGTTTATCGGCGGCGGATGCTATTCCTATTGAACCGGCGCGGAAAACAAGAAAAGGAGACTGACATCATGGCGGAAAACTGTTCTCATGAATGCGGAAGCTGCAGCGCAGGCTGCGCAAGCCACCCAAATCCTGCGGATTTTATTGTCAAGCCGCACCCGGATTCCCACGTGAAGCGGGTAATCGGGATCGTAAGCGGAAAAGGAGGCGTGGGGAAGAGCACGGTTACTTCCCTCTTAGCGGTCGCGCTACGGCGCCGCGGGCACAAGGTGGGGATTTTGGACGCCGATATTACGGGACCCTCCATACCGAAGCTGTTCGGCGTTACGTCCCGTCCCGGCGGAAGCGATACGGGGATTTATCCGGTGGAAACGGATACGGGAATCTCGATTATCTCGCTCAACCTGCTCGCGGCTAGCGAAACGGACCCTGTGATCTGGCGCGGACCGGTCATTTCCGGTGTGGTCACGCAGTTCTGGAAAGACGTGATCTGGGGTGAAGTTGACTTTCTGCTCGTGGATATGCCTCCGGGCACCGGGGACGTTGCGCTCACGGTATTTCAGTCCATGCCCGTGGACGGCATAATCGTGGTGACCTCTCCCCAGTCCTTGGTTTCCATGATTGTGACCAAGGCCGTGAATATGGCGAAGATGATGAACATCCCGATGCTTGGTCTGGTGGAAAACTACAGCTATTTCAAGTGTCCGGGATGCGGCGAAAAGCACGCGATTTTTGGGGAGAGCCATTTGGACAAGGTTGCAAAGAGCCTGATGCTTGACATATTGGGGCAGCTTCCGATGGATCCCGCCGTTGCCGCGGCCGGCGACCGCGGCGAGATTGAAACCGCAGCCGCCGACGGGCTGGAAAAGGCGGTGGAAAAGCTGGAGGCCATGCCGCCGAAAAACTGACTGGGCTATAGCGCCGGGGAGAAATCCTTCCCGGCGCCTTTCCGCTTCGGAGGCGGAGAGCCCAAACCAATCAATTGCTTTTTTACCGGACGTGGTGTAAAATATTCCCGTTATGGCGCCGGGCGGTCTAAACAAGTTCGAAACCTTGAAAGCAGGTGCGGTTATGTCGGTTCCATTTTCCTGTTACCGGGAGAGCGCGGAGTATATCCGCGAAAAGATAGGCGGGTTTTCTCCTCAGGTTGCCATGGTGCTCGGCAGCGGCTTGGGCTGGCTGGGCGATATTGTGGAGGAGCCGGTTTCCATTCCCTATGGAGAAATTCCTCATTTCAAAGCTTCCACCGCGCCGGGTCATAAGGGGCGTTTGGTATTCGGCATGCTGTGTTCCAGGCGGGTCGCCGTGATGCAGGGCAGGATGCACTACTACGAAGGGTACGATCCGGAGGAAACGGCTTTCCCGATTCGGGTGCTGCGGCTTTTGGGAGCCGATACGCTGATCGTGACCAATGCCGCGGGGGCGGTGAATACGGCGTTTCGACCGGGAGATTTGATGCTCATAACCGACCATATCAAGCTCTTCGGCGACAGCCCCCTGCGGGGCGAAAATCTCCCCGAATTCGGGGTCCGGTTCCCGGACGCTTCGTACCTGTACTCGCCCGAACTTGCGGACATGGCCAAAACGGCGGCGGCCGAGCTCGGCATCCCCCTGCGCACGGGTACCTATATGTTTTTCCCCGGGCCCCAGTATGAAACCCCGGCGGAAATTCGCGCCGCCCGTGTTTTGGGAGCGGACGCGGTGGGCATGTCCACCGTCTTCGAAGTGCTTGCCGCTTCCCATTGCGGCATGTCCGTGCTTGGCTTCACGCTCCTGTCCAATATGGCGGCGGGCATTTTAGACAGAAAGCTCACCGAGGAGGAAGTGCTTGCGGCGGGAGAGGCGAGCAAGGAGAAATTTTCGAAGCTCGTGATGGAGTGCCTGAAAAGGCTTCCCTGAGACGCTTTTTTCTGCAGGACCGTTAGATGGAAGGAATCGATGGGGAGGATTTGCATGGACACCTTGTTTTCCAACGTCACCGCCGTACTCATGGATGACGCGGATACCGTGTTGAAGGACGCTTTCGTTCTGGTGTCGCAGGGAAAGATAGCTATGGTCTCCACGGCCCGGCCGGATGGGTTTTCCGGGCGCGAAATTGACGGCAGGGGAAAGGTTTTGATGCCCGGGCTGGTCAACGCCCACACGCATGTGCCGATGACGTTATTGCGGGGCTGGGCGGACGGGTTCGACCTTCATACCTGGCTCCACGAGCATATTTTCCCCGCCGAAGCCCGCTTCGACGCGCGTTCGGTACGCGCCGGTACGGCGCTCGGGCTCGCCGAAATGATCGCCGCCGGAGTGACGTCCTTTTCCGATATGTATTTTTTCTGCGATGAAATTGTGGAGGAAACTATTGCAGCCGGGCTTTCGGCAAATATCACGCAGGGCCTGACCTCTTTCGAGGCGGATTTTTCACCCGAAACGCACCCCGGTTTTATTAAACTTCGCCAGTTGAAGGAGCGCTGGCACGGGGCGGAAGGCGGCCGCATCCGCGTCGACGCCTGCATCCACGGGGAATACACCTCCCCGCCGAAGCTGTGGGCCGCCGCGGCCGACTATGCGCGTGCTAACGGTCTGGGGATGCATGTTCACCTCTCCGAAACGAAGGAAGAGCACGAAGGATGCCTTTGCCGGCACGGGGTGACGCCGGCCCGGGCGTTTGACCGCTTCGGGGTCTGGGATGTCCGGGCTTACGCCGCCCACTGCGTCTGGATAACGGACGAGGATATCGCCTTGTTGGCCGAACGCGGCGTCACGGCCGTCCATAATCCCGTGAGCAATCTGAAGTTGGGCAGCGGTATCGCGCGGCTTCCGGCGATGCTGGCGGGCGGCATGAACGTCGCCCTCGGAACGGACGGGGTCGCCTCCAACAACAGCCAGGACCTTTTCGAAGAAATCAAGCTTGCCGCAACCCTGCACAAAGGCGTTTTAAACGACCCGAAACCGGTGACGGCGGGAGAAGCGCTGCGCATGGCAACCCGGAACGGGGCCCTTGCCCAGGGAAGAAACGCCGGACGCATTGCGCCCGGCTGCGACGCGGACCTCATTCTGCTTGACTTTGCGCGGCCGCATTTAACGCCGTGTCATAACGTCCTGTCCAACCTGGTTTTTTCCGCCCGCGGAAGCGACGTGGTTTTGAATATGTCCGGCGGACGCATCATATATGAAAATGGGAACTTTTTGACGATAGACTTGGAGCGGGTGCTTCTCGAGATAAGGGAGTATGCCCTCCCCCGCCTGCGCGCGCAGTAACGGGCAGCAAGATGATCCGGCCGGCGGAAAACCCGGCCGGCGCGGAAGGACTGGATTGGTTGCGCAATTCGAGTAAGCAAACTTTTTTAGGCGGAGCGGCCACCTTGGCTGCGGCTGTGGTAATGGTGAAGGTTTTGGGCGCCCTATATAAAATTCCGCTCACCAACATACTCGGACCGGATGGGATGGGGTATTTTACCACGGCGTATAATATTTACAACGTCCTGCTGACCATATCGACGGCGGGTCTTCCCGTTGCGCTTTCCAAAATGGTTGCGGAAGCGAACACCTTGGGGCTGCACAATCAGAAGCGGCGTACGTTTCACGTGGCGTTTCTGACTTTTTTCATCCTCGGTACCGCCGGAACCTTGGTCATGGCCTGTTTTCCGCGGCAGCTAGCCGAGATGATGAACAATGCGCAGGCTTGGTATGCGATTATCGCCCTTTCGCCGGCCGTCGTCGGGGTCTGCTGCATGTCCGCGTTCCGGGGCTATACGCAGGGGCACACCAACATGGTGCCGACGGCGGTTTCCCAAGTGATCGAAGCGATTTGCAAGCTGGTGCTCGGACTGATTATCGCCGTCGGGATGCTAGGCCGCGGCTATAACACGGCCGAGGCGGCCGGGGGCACCATCTTGGGCATTTCCATCGGCTCGATTTNNCGATTTTAGGACTTCTGTATCTGACGGCGCATCATTTTATTCACAGAAAGCAGTACCAGGCGCCGTCCATGGATTCTCCGCCCGCTCGTCCGGTGATTTTGAAGCGCATCTTGCAGCTTGGGATTCCCATCATGCTTGGTTCTTCGGTGCTGAGCATCATCACTTTGGTGGATGCCAAACTCATCTATTTCCGGTTGCAGACCAGCGCCGGGTTTACGGAAGAAGCGGCAAACTGGATCTACGGCGTTTATTCGTCCACGATGACGCTGTACAACCTGCCCGCTGCTCTGATCGTGCCGCTTACCACAAGCGTGATTCCCGCGCTGTCCGCCTATATCGCATCGAGAAACAGCGGCGGGATTTTACGGATTGTGAACACATCCTCTCGAATCACCGCGTTGTTTGCGCTGCCCGCGGGAATCGGCCTGACCGTTTTGGCGGGACCGATTCTGAAGCTGCTTTACCCCATGCAGCCGGAAATCGCCGACGCAGGTGCTCCGCTTCTTATGGTGCTCGGCATTTCCTCCATCTTCGTGTGCACCATGCTGCTCACCAACTCCTTCCTGCAGGCATTCGGCAAAGTGAATATTCCCGTGTATACCATGCTTGTGGGGGGCGTGGTCAAAATCGCCGCGAACTGGTTTCTTGTGGGTCACCCGGATATCAACATTCACGGGGCGCCGGTCGGTACGATGCTTTGCTTTATCGTAATTGTCGCCGTGAATTTCATCGTGATCTTCCGCATGCTCCCGCAGCGGATGAAACTGATGAACACATTCGGGAAACCGCTGATCGCCTCCCTGATTATGGGCGCCGCGGCCTGGGCATTCTATGGGCTTTTGTATCGCGGCGCCGGGATCCTGATCGGTGTCGAACGGGCCGGCATGGTCAATGCCGTCGCCGCCGTGGGAGCGATTGTAATCGGCGTGGTGCTGTATCTGATCCTGGTATTGCGGCTTCACATCATATCCCGCGAGGACCTCAGCCTGATGCCGAAAGGAGAAAAATTTGCGAAAATTCTTCGTCTGAAGTAACCGCCGGCTTCAATTTTTGTTCCAATCACTGGATTTTTATGAAAAAGAACTTGCAAAGGATTAGAAAATATGATAGATTTTGCTCACAAGGACTGCTATTCTCTGTCCGATTTGATTGAAATTATCCGGACGCTGCGCTCGGAAAACGGCTGCCCATGGGACAGGGAACAGACCCACCAGAGCATCCGCCGCAACCTTTTGGAAGAAGCCTATGAGGTCGCGGAGGCGATCGACGAGAATGATCCCGAGCATCTTCGGGAGGAACTCGGAGACGTGCTGATGCAGGTGATTTTTCATGCAGCCATTGAAGAAGAAGCAGGTCGCTTTGATTTAAACGACGTAGCGGACCTCATCTGCAAGAAGCTGATTCGGAGGCATCCGCATGTGTTCGGGGACGATGAGGCAGGCACCGCCGAAGAAGTTTTGGACCGCTGGGATGCAATCAAGCGCCGGGAACGCGGGCAAACGCGTCTAAGCGAAGCAATGGAAACCGTCGCGCGAAGCCTTCCAGCCCTCTGGCGCGCGGAAAAAATACAGGAAAAGGCGCGGAAAGCGGGATTTGACTGGCCGGACATATCCGGCGCATTGGACAAGCTTTCTGAGGAAACGGAGGAGTGCAGGCAGGCTTCGGCGGGAAAAGGAGACCCGGAGGAAGAATTGGGCGACCTGCTTTTTTCTACGGTCAACGTTTCCCGATTTTTGGGGGTGGACCCCGAAACGGCGTTGTCGGCCGCGTGTGACAAATTCATTGCCCGCTTCCGCCGGCTGGAACAGCTCGCCGCACAGGAGGGCAGGAAGCTGTCCGATATGAGCCTTCCGGAAATGGACAGGCTCTGGGACAAAATAAAACATGCTTAATTGGGATAAATGCCGCTCAGGCAGGGGGAGCCTGACCTGCAGAACCATTTAAGAATAGAAATGGAACGCAATATGCGTCCAACATTTTGACAGGAGGATTTAGGTATGAATAAAGCGGAACTCATCAATGCAGCTGCTGAAAAAGCAGGTCTCTCGAAGAAGGACACCGAGCGTGCGATAAATGCTGCAGTGGACACGATTACCGCCACCCTTGCAGGAGGGGACAAGGTTCAGCTGGTCGGGTTCGGCGCATTTGAGGTGAAGAGCCGTGCCGCCCGCATTGGCCGCAACCCCAAAACAAAGCAGAGCATTCAGATACCGGCCTCGAAGGCCCCCATTTTCAAACCCGGCAAGGCATTGAAGGACGCTGTTTCTAAATAAGATAGGTGATTGCCATGCGGCACGGGAGCGGCTTTCGCTCTTGTGCCGTATTTGTTCAGAGGGGTTTGTATGCGCCTGGATAAATTTCTGAAAGTCTC
>DCTG01000004.1 GCA_002329245.1 Clostridiales bacterium UBA1446 | reverse complement strand
TGCTTCCGCCCCGCGCGAAGACGAATCGTAGGCAAGCACCGGTTTCCCATGGCTCGGCGCTTCCGAAAGCCTGACGTTCCGGGGAATTGCCGTTGCATATACCTGACCCGGAAAATACCGCTTGACCTCCGAGGCAACCTGCAGCGTTAAATTGGTGCGCCCGTCATACATGGTAAGAAGAACGCCTTCCATCTGCAGGCCGGGATTCAGACCCCGCCGGACGATGCGCACCGTGCTCATAAGGTCGGACAGCCCCTCCAGCGCGAAATACTCGCACTGCATGGGAACCAAGATCGAATCGGCCGCGCAGAGCGCGTTCAGCGTCAAAAGCTCAAGAGAGGGCGGGCAGTCAATAAAAATATACTGGTAGTCTTTTTTTATTTCTTCCAGCGCATCCTTCAGGCGATATTCCCGCCGCTCCATGGCCACCATTTCAATCCCCGCGCCGGCCAAGGCCTTGTTTGAGGGAAGCACGTCGCCGAACCTCGTTTTTACGATCGCCTTCGCGCAGTCCGCGCCGTTGATTACCACATCGTATACATTCGGAGAAGCGGCGATTTTGTCTACGCCCATTCCGGACGTGGCGTTGGCCTGCGGGTCAAAATCGACCAGCAGAACCCGCTGCCCGGCCGCGTGCAGCGCTGCAGTCAAATTGACGCAGGTCGTGGTTTTTCCCACCCCGCCTTTTTGATTGACTACAGCAATGGTCTTTGCCAAGATCGCACCATCCTTCCGGATATCCGGGCTCAATTGCCGCAAGGCGCGTCCCGCCGAAACGGCGGACGCTCTCCCCTCTTCGAAAGCAGGAAATTTTAGCCGGCTGCGCCGCTTTTGCCGCTTCGGCAGCTCTCCCGCGGCAAGGCTGTATGCGCCTTGCACTTCACGGCGGTCATTTTTTCAAATGACCGCCGCTTTCCGTATGACCAAGCTGTCTTGCGCGCCCGAAGGGGAGCACATCCGCGCCATTGCCCGAACCATTTGAGCCGGTTTCTCATATAGGCAGCGCACCGCGCCGCGAACCTTTTTGCCGAGGATTGTCCGGCGGGTATTATTATAACATATCCGACGGTCTTTACAACACAAAAATTATGCTCTCCCGCAACCAATCGCCCCGGCAATGTTTCACGTGAAACATCGCCGNNCAATCTCGTCCTCCGTCTCCGTTTTCATGCTTTTCGCGTCCACCCCGGCCTCCTGCATGATCTGCAGGCCCCTTGCGATCGTGTTTAAAAACACTCTGACATCCTTTACAATATAGGTCTTTTTCTGTCCTCCCACACGATTGGCCCGCTCCTCCAGCAGGCGCGCTACGTAGGCGTCCGTCTGCGCAACATTGAGCCGATGAGCGATGATAAAATCCAGAGCCTGCGCCTGCTCTTTTTCCGTTCCGAGCTGCAGGAGCGCCCGCGCATGCCGCTCGCTCAGACCATGCTCCAAAATCCGTTTCAGCAATTCTTCCGGCAGATGCAGAAGCCGGATTTTATTCGCGACCGCCGGCTGTGATTTGCCGATTCGTTCCGCCGCCTCCTCCTGCGAGAGGTGGTAGAGTTTGATCAGGCGGCTGAGCGCGATCGCTTCCTCCAAAAAATTGAGATCCTGTCTCTGCAGGTTTTCCACAAGGGCATAGATCGCCGATTCCCGGTCGTCCGCTTCCGTCGGCAGACAGGGCACCGACGCAAGCCCGNNGCGATTTTTGCGGCGCGCAGCCGCCGCTCTCCCGATATCAGCTCATATTTCCCGTCCGGCAGGGGCCGGACCGTCAGCGGCTGCAGCACCCCGCACGCGCGGATGCTGGAGGCCAACTCCCCGAGCGATTCCTCCGAAAAGAGCTTTCTGGGCTGGCAGGGGTTCACCATAATATCGTTAACGGGCACCTGGAGCACCAGCCTTGCCTCCGGCTCGTCCCGTTTTTTGCGAATCTTCATACGCGTCCCTCCCACCGATACCCATATTTTACCATCTATATCGGAGAAGAAACGCATTTTTTGTCGCGCATGCCTCTGTTTCAAAATGCCCCGAGGAAAGCGCGTTTCCTCGAGGCTATTGTTTGACGTTTTTTTTCGCAAGCCCGCCTTCCGCCGTTTCGCGGTAGATGCGCGAAATGTCCCGGCCCGTCTCGTACATGGTGTCCACAATCAGATCAAAGGATATTTTCCGCGTACTTGTCAGAAAATTCGCCAGGCTCAGGGCATTGATCGCGCGCATCGCGGCGACCGCGTTTCTCTCAATGCACGGGATCTGAACCAAACCGGCAATCGGATCGCAGGTAAGCCCCAAGTGATGCTCTATGGCGATCTCCGCGGCATATTCGATCTGGTCGAGTTCCATCCCGAACAGTTCCGCCAAAGCAGCGGACGCCATGGAGCAGGCGCTTCCGATTTCGGCCTGGCAGCCGCACTCCGCCCCGCTGATGGACGCATTCGTCTTGATGAGGTTTCCGATTACGCCCCCCGCGGCGAGCGCGCGCAGAATCTCCTCGTCGGAAAAGCCTTTCTTGTTCTGTTCATAGAGCAATACGGACGGAACGACGCCGCATGACCCGCAGGTAGGCGCGGTAACAACCTCTCCGCCTCCCGCATTCTGCTCGCTCGCGGCAAAGGCATAGGCGCAGACAATGCGGTTTTCCCGTGTTTCGGCCGACTCGTCCAAGTGGCGCTGGCGGAAGAGATAGCCAGCCTTTCTCTGCGTTCCGAGTCCTCCCGCAAGCTCTCCCGACGCGCGAAGCCCTTCGTCGATCGACCGTTTCATCGCGCTCCAAATTTGCGAGAGGTAGTCCCAGATTTCGGAGCCCTCCATCCGCTCCACATACTGCCACAGTCTCAGTCCGCTATTTCTGCAATACTCGGCGATTTCTGCGTAGCTGTTTTGCGGGTATACTTCCGGAAGCTCTTCCGCTTCTCTCCCCTTCACGCGGATGTTTCCGCCGCCCACGCTGTAAACCCGCCACGTTCCGACAATTTCCCCGGCAGCGTACGCGACGAGGTCCAACGTGTTCGGATGCTCATAGCCGGCAGCATCCCTGCTGAAGATTACCTCGACCGGCCTCGGGGCGGCAGTGCTGATAAGCACACGGTCCGTCATATGTCCTTTCCCTGTCAGGGACAGGGAACCGTACAAAGTGGCGCGGAAACCGTCCGCTTCCGGAAAGGCGGCCATAAACTTCCGCATGGCCTTTTCCGGTCCCATGGTGTGAGAACTGGACGGGCCCTTCCCGATCTTATACAGATCCCGAAGCGTCTTCATCGCTTTTTCCCTCCCCGCTATTCTTTTTCGCCCGTTTCTTTTCAATCGCGCGATAAACGAGTATACCGATCAGGCTGACGGCGAGCGTGACGGCAAAAACCAATATGGCCGTCCGGTAGTTCTGCATCCATAAAGCGTTTCCGCCAATCGTGGACGTGATTACGGATGGGAAGCGGGCAATGCTTGTAATCAGAAGATACGTCGAGATCTTCATCCGCGTCAGCCCGATCAGGTAGGTCAGAAGATCCTTCGGCGTGCCCGGGATTAAAAATAGGAGGAAGGTCAGCAGGAGGAGCCGCCTTTTATTGGAGAGGAGCTTAAAAGATTCGATCCTTTCACGCGGATAGACCATTTCCACAGCCCGTACGCCAAGTTTTCTCGTAAAAAGGATAACGACGACGCTGCCGAGAATCAGCCCCGCCAGGCACAGGAACGCGCCTTTCCACATCCCAAAGGCAAAACCCGCTCCAATTTCAATCGCTTCGCTCGGAATGACCGCGATAACCACCTGCATCGCCATCATCCCGATTAAGAACAGCATCCCCAAAAATCCCTGCTCGTTCACCCACAGGCGAAACCGCTCCGGTTCCGAAACAAACTGAAGCATCGGCTTCCCGATAAAATATGCCACCGCCACCCAGAAGAAGAAAAAACAGACCAGCCAGAGGATGCCTCTCCTTCTTTGTTTCCTTGCTTTCTCATCCATGGGCGGCCTGTTCCTCAACGCCTTTTCCTCCAATGAATCTATTTGACCGTGAATATATTCTAACCGAAACCCGAACACAACTTCCAATAAAACGGTTTCTTTCTTGAATATACCGGCCTTTTTACCAAAATGCAAGAAACAGGGAGTTTTCTTAAGAAACTTACCCCCTGTCCGCAACGCTTCGTCCTATATTTGCGCCGGCCTGAGCCAATAAGCCCGCACCGCGGGGGTGAAGGCGACGGTTAGTATTCTCATTGCAGATTCGTCCGACGCGGTCAGTGAACCCCTTCCATCTTCTGGACGACGGTCCGGATAAAAGCCTGCACGACTTCCGGGTCAAAATGCGTGCCGCTGCATCGGATCAGTTCGTCAAAAGCCTCAAAAATGGATCGTTTATGCTGATACGGCCTGTCCGACGTCATCGCGTCAAAACAGTCCACCACGGTGAGAACCCTTGCCAGATATGTAATCTCCTCGCCCTTGAGCCCATTCGGATAACCCGTCCCGTCATATTTTTCATGGTGCTGCAGGATAATCGGGACGACATCTTCCAGTTCCGCCACGTTTTTTATGATCTCAACCCCGTTTTGCGGGTGCGTTTTCAAGATCTCCCATTCCTCGGCGGTAACGTTTTCGTTTTTGATCAGAATATCCCCGGAAATATTGATTTTTCCGATATCGTGCATATAGGCGGCATAAATCAGTCTCTTTTTTGTCTCCTCGTCAAACCCGAGCTGCTCCGCGATGAGCAGACAATAAGAAACCACGCGCTCCACATGCCCGAACGTATATTTGTCCTTGGCGTCGATCACAGCGATTAAGGTCTTGATGGAGATGATGATCTCCTTTTCGTCATTTCCCACGCTGTTCTGCAGCTCGTCCAAAATGGAATAATACCGCTCCACGCGGTTCTTTCGCAGAAATTTCGCTTTATACAGCGCTTCGTCCGCGTAATTTACAAGGTTGTCCACGCTCATTTTCGGGTCGCCGGCAAAAGCGGAAACCCCTACGGAAATGGTGAGGTTTCCGTTCGGCAGGTACTCCTGCCCCGGGAAGTGCTGCTCCTGCACGGTCTGGCGCAGGCGTTCCGCAATTTGAAGCGCCTCCTGTTCCGATGCGCCCGGCAGGATTACGGAAAACTCCTCTCCCCCGTAGCGGGATACGATATCCCCCTCCCGAACCTTGCTTAAGAGCAGATTTGCCAACGCTTTCAGAACCTCGTCGCCTCTTTGATGCCCGTTAAAGTCGTTGTAATATTTAAAATAGTCGATGTCAATAAACAGCAGGGCCAGATTTTTGTGTTCTTTCTTTGCCCGCTCCAATTCCCGGCTCAGGCTTTCATAAAAAAACCGGTGGTTGTACAGCCCGGTCAGTCCGTCAATATTCACCATGTCCTTCAGGCTGTCGATATGCCTGCGCTCCAAACGGACATAAAAGGAAATNNGGTCCACGCAATAATCATAAAGGCACAGACTAAAACGAGATCGCTCTCGAAATGTGTGTTTATCACTACCCCTGCATGCGGGAATAACAAATCTATCCACAAAACAATTGCAGAGGATATTGCCGCTATTATTGTTGCAACTTTCATGCTGCACTCAATGCTGGAAGATAGGATTGGAAATAAAAACAGATATTTATAATGGCTTTGATAGTTGCCGGTTAACATAACACACACAAATGCAATGCCGAGAAAAATAATCGGTTCAACAATCACTTTAAACAATTCCGTTTTATTCTTTATCTGAAACACATACCATATTACGTAAACCGCCAATACTACGATCAGGGTCACCGCAAGAAGCCAGGCATTCTCAACTACCGTATTTGTTCTGCCAATGCTTGACTGATATTGAAAATATGCAACCGCGGAGAAAAACAAAGCGGCAATTTTCACAATATGAAGGATCTGATTCTTCTGAGTATCTTTATTTTTATCATAATCCGTCATTCTATCACACACCCAAAATATTGTGATTATCATATTATACAATTAAAATATATGGAACGCAATTTTTTTATTCAATATTTCAACCAAAGAACAAAACGGGGGGCGTTAAGCCCCCCGTTTTGTTCAAAAGCCTATTCGTCTCTGAGGGATTTTGGCTCCTTCGGCTGATACATCCAGTAAATACACGCCGAATTGGCCACCGCCGCCGCGACAAACACCGCAACCGCGCTCATCACGGCCATTAGAGTTTGCTTATTGAACCGTTTCAAGTTGATAACCCCCCTTTCTTCCCTGAAAATAATTTCCCATATACGTCGTTGATCCTGCCGATCAAACCGGCGCCCGTTTTTGTCAGGGTAAAGACCTGCCAGGCGATTCCAAACAAAAGGCTGACCTGAAGCGAGAGGACTTTGTTGTTTTTCAGCCCGAACAGCAATACGGCAACCGAGACGATGAAAAAAACCGAAAGCGTCAAATACGATCCTTTCCGCATCCGTTTCCTTTTTTTCTCCGTGCGGATCGGTTTATTCGGCGAATCAACCGGAACCCGCCTATAAACGACGGCAAAAGCCGCAAGATAGATTCCCGCCGATACTGCCCCCAACAGATACCATCCGATGGCCGGGCCGATTACAAATCTGCTTACATAGGAAAATACGGTGCAGTAGATTACGCTGATTGCAGTACAAAGTTCAATGGTTTCCGCATGCGCTCCCCCGGTATACCGCCGCAATAAACTAACGGAAAAGCAAAGAATCATGGCTTCCGCCGGGGCTCCTATGAGAAATCCCAAAAGAAGCACGATTACGGTGGTAACCGCAGTCTGAATGATCGCAATCAGTCCATATGCGACTACCTGTTCCTTTTCATCATCATACTGCATGGTTCGGGCGATTTCATTCGCCAGCTTTCTCGCCAAGATTTCCATTCCGCTTCCTCGTTTTGGCTTTTTTAATCAAATAAACAACCAGAACCACAGCTCCGAAAATCGCTATCGACGGAAGCGCCGCAAGGCTTCTTAAGATCGGATCGCCGGCAAGCAAAATTTCATTCGCTTTTTCCTGCCCGTATATTTGAGCAAGAAGAAGAAAGTCCAACGTTTCCGATATCAATATAATCAATGCAATTACAATGACGGAAACAATCGTTTTAATGATGTAGTTTAAGTCTCCTTTATTTGCGGCCAAATGTATGAGCATGAGAGCTAATAGAACCAACATGGTATGCGTTGCAAGATTAATGGGAAACCATCTCGTAAAATATGTGATGACAGCTAAAATCAGACTCAGAATCACATATTTTTTAATTGTGACCTTCGTATTGGTAAAAATATAGAGCGCGATCATCGATATGAAATTTTCCGGTATTCCTTTAATTAACAGCTCCCAAATGCTAACTGGCGCCAATCCCATCACCGTTTTTCTCTAGTTTATTTCAATCCCTTGTAATTGCTTTGCGGTCTGCCGCATATTGACGGCCTTAATCGTATAATACAGCATGATCAGCGTGTTTAAATGAATCAGGATATCTCCGAGACTTAAAACGGTATATCCAAGATCGATAAAATCCGTCAGGTACCAGTATTTCACCGCAGCGTTTCCAAGCGTATGAATCCCCGCCACATCACCGGAAAAGACATGGGGACGGATATACTGCGTGACATAGGAAATGCCCGGAAAGACAGGCATGGACCCGCCGTTTTGCGCAATGACAAAATGATTGAGCATGGATCCTGCCGTTGTCAAAGCGCATCCGACCAAAGCGGGTTTATAAAGCTGAAACGCAAGCATTGGAAATATGTATGAGAGAATGACCGATATTTGAATTTCCTTTGCAAAGCGCGTAAAGTAATAATTCCCGCATATGGCGCTGATTTCGAAATAGATGAGCACCGCCTGAACGAACAGCGCGGGATAGATTGTCCATGTTGTAAAGAGGTATTTAATCTTGTAACGTTTGATCTTGGCAAGCAGCCCCGCGGCTAACAATGTCTCAAACATTTTACCCCCCGGATTTCGAATTCACGAAGTATGCACATTATACTGAAAAATAAATGATCTGACAAGTAAAATATGGCACTTTCCACTATTTTTTAGGAAAACGTTTCGTTACTCCGATAAAGGCGCGGTTACCGCAAGTCATATGGCGGTTCCATTCCCCTTCCAGTTTTCAATTATAATACCTTTCTTGAAAGGCGTTTTCAAGGTTCCCGTTTCCGTTTCATCGCCGTTTGCATGCGAGCTTGTCCCTATTGCCTGGATTTTCTCATAAACGGATAAAAAATAACGTCGAATACCGGCGTTTTTTCATATTTCTTTCCTGCCGCCGGCTCCGTTTTCGCGCGGGCAATTCTTCCTCAGAAGCGGAAACTGCTTCCGGTCTCCAGATAATAAACCTTCGGCGCGGGACAGTCCTTCAAAACGGAAAACGCGGGAAGCCCCGTACAGTGTCCGGTGTAAATTTCCTCCACGCCGAGGTCCGCCAGACGCGCGGCAACCTGCTTAACTTCCTCCGGCGCGGAGTTCATGGAGTCCGTGCCGGTCTTGCCCATCATGTGAAAACCGCCGACTACGGCGCGCACCTTCCGGCCGGGAAACTTGGAAAGTACATTTTCCGTAATGCTGACGATCCCGGTGTGGCTGCAGCTGTTAAAAAGGACGAGTGTTCCGTCGTCCGCCTCGGCCAGAAGGCTTTGCTCATGCAGAAAGCGGTCCGGAATCAGCGAATCCCCGCATCGCTCCATCAGCTTTGGATCCCGGACCGCGCTGAACCGGTTTGAGTCATTCGGGGTCAGGCAGAGTCCCGGCGCGGGATAGGCGTCGCCTTCGGCCAGCACAAACCGTTCCTGAAACCGGTCCAATATCCCCTCCGGCAGCCCGATCTCCTCCGCGCCGTTTTCATCCACCTTCAGCAAAGAGGCGCGGCTCTCCGCGCGCAGCCAGACCTTCGCTTTCCCGTTTCGCGCAAAGAACGCCGGTAGCCCGCCCGCATGATCGTTATGGGCATGAGAGATAAAAACCGCGTCCGCCCGGCTTACCGGGATGTTCAGCTTGTCCGCGTTGGCCAAAAACAAGTCGGACGCCCCCGTATCCAACAGATACCGCCCTCCCCGATACTCGATCCAGAGGGAAAGGCCGTGCTCCGCGGCAAGGCTGCCCCGGGCTTCGTTTTCCACCAAAACCGTTACTTTCATTATTCTTCCTCCCATATCATCACGTGAGCGACGGCAGCAGCTCCCGTTCGGCCCGCAAAAGCGCGTCCACAAACAGCTCCACTTCCTCCCCTGTGCTGTCGGGCGAAAAGCTGACGCGAAACGCCCCGTCGCGCTCCGGTTTCGGAAGCCCCATGGCGGCGAGCGTCTCGCTTGGTTTTCCCTTGTGGCAGGCGCTGCCGGCGGAGATATAGACGCCCAAGTCGCTTAAAAACCGAACCAACGGCTGGCTCGGATAGCCCGGCAGCGTAAGGCACAAAATATGGGGCGCGGTGCCCGCGCCGATCTGCCGGGCCAAGCTGCCCCGTTCCCGCAGCAGTTCCAGCGTTTTATCGCGCAGCGCCGACATATGGGCGATGCTTTGTTCCATCTGCGCGCTGCCACAGGCGCAGGCGGCGGCAAACCCGGCAATCCCGGGAAGCGGCTCCGTACCGGGGCGAAATCCGCTCTCCTGACCCCCGCCGAAAAGGAGCGGCGACAGGCGCAGGTCCTTTTGCATATACAGCGCTCCGATTCCTTTCGGCCCGCGAATCTTATGCCCGCTGATGGTCAGAAGATTTGCGCCTAAAGCCTTCGGCGTAAAGGGAATCTTCAGAAATCCCTGCACCGCGTCTACGTGAAAGAGCGCCGGCGATTCCATCCGGGCGATTGCGTCGGCCATTTCCCGGATCGGGAGAACGGTGCCGATTTCGTTGTTTACGAGCATCACGGAAACAAGGATTGTATCCCGTCGAAGCGCGTCCTCCAAGGTTCTTGCGGAAATGTATCCGTTCTTGTCCGGCCTTAAAAAGGTAACGTCAAACCCGCGGCGCTTCAGCTCCTCGGCGGCGCGCAGGACGGCCGGATGCTCCATCGCCGTGGTGATCACATGCTTTCCTCTGCGCCGCCCCGCTTCCGCACCGGACAAAACCGCCCAGTTGTCCCCCTCGGTGCCGCTGGAGGTGAAAAAGATTTCCTCCGGGGAACAGCCTAACGCCTTTGCGACGGTTTCCCTGCTCTCCTGCAGGAGGGCTTTCGCTTCCTGACCGGGCTTATGAAGAGACGAGGGGTTTCCGTAGTTTTGCGTCATGGCGCGCAGCACCGCCTCGGCGGCCGGCTCACAAACCTTTGTTGTCGCAGCGTTGTCCAAATATGCCGTCATGTTATGCTCCCATCCGTCCGCCCTTGCGGCGGCTTTTCCGTTTTGTCCGCTTGCGCCGAAAACCTTTCTTTACAGCAAAGACCGCAGCGGATATAATATAGCATGCCCGGCGGTTTTTTCCGTTTCGGACTGAAAAACAGCGCCGGCGGGGAGCGGATTTCCCCTGCGCATACTCTATTAGCATATCCCTTTCCTCCCCATTATTATAGGCAGACGGGCCGGGAAGTACAACCCATTTTTGGAGGCTTCATGATTGTCGGAATCCTAACCCTTGGATGCAAGGTCAACCAATATGAAACGCAGGCGATGGAAACCCTGCTGCGGGAGCGCGGACACGAAACGGTACCGTTCGGCGCCCCCGCGGACGCCTATCTCATCAATACCTGCACGGTCACATCCGCCAGCGATAAGAAATCCCGGCAGGCCATCCGCCGTATCCGAAGAAACAATCCCGGCGCCGTGATCGCCGTCTGCGGCTGCTATGCCCAGATGTCCCCGGAGGCCGTTGCCGCCTTGGACGCGGACCTTGTCGGCGGAAACGCGGACCGGACGGAGTTTCTTTCCCGGCTGGAGGAGGCCGTCCGTGCGTCCCGGCCCGCCGTGTTCCTCGATAAGCCGGCGCGGCGGCGCGCCTTTGAATTTTTACCCGCGGGCGGCCTTCCGGGGAGAACGCGCGCTCTTCTGAAAATTGAGGACGGCTGCGTCAATTACTGCTCCTACTGTATTATTCCCCATGCCCGCGGGCCCGTTCGTTCCCTGCCCCTTGCGCAGGCGGTATCCGAAACGAAACGTCTTTCGGAGCTTGGCTACCGGGAGCTTGTGCTGACCGGCATCGAAATCTCCTCCTACGGAGCGGATTTCAGGGACGGCACCGGCCTTGCCGACCTCGTGGAGGCGGTCTNNCAGGATTTTCAGGACGGGACCTCTTTGATCGACCTTGTGGAAGCGGTTTGCGCGGCAGCTGGGAGCATGCGGGTACGGCTGGGTTCGCTGGAACCGCGTACCGTGACGGAGGCGTTCTGCGCGCGGGCGGCCGCCCTTCCCGGCCTTTGCCCCCATTTTCACCTCTCGCTTCAAAGCGGATGCGACGAAACGCTTCGCCGCATGAACCGCAAATATACGACAAAGCGCTACCTCGAATCCGTATCTCTTCTCCGNNGGGGAGACGGAAGCGGAATTTGAGGAAACCTTGGACTTCATCCGGACATGCGCGTTTTCCGCCATGCATATCTTCCCCTACTCCAAGCGCAGCGGTACGCCCGCCGCGGCAATGCCCGCGCAGGTGCCGAACGCCGTCAAGGAAGCCCGGGCGGCTCGGGCGGCGGAGGCGGCTTCCCAAATGGAGCGCGCCTATCTGCTCGGCTGTGTCGGCGAAACCTATCCCGTCCTTTTTGAGGAGGGCGGCGAGGGGGTTTCCCGCGGACACGCCCCCAATTATACCCTCGTCACCGTCGCGCGGGAAAACCTTCGCAATCAGGTTCTTCCCGTTTCCATTACGTCGATTCGGGAGGACGGGCTGTTCGGCACGCTTCCCGACGCGCCGCCGGCTTAGCGGGCTGATTTTCTCCCCCGGCAAGCATATTTACATGCCGATTTGCGCCGGACGGGGTCTGAACGGTACGGCCGGGTCAAACGCCCCCGGCCTTAAAACCTAGGGAGGATTTTTATGGAGCCGTACAACTTTTTCGCCTACCTGTCCCGGATGCGCTACATCGGGCGCTGGGGGCTGATGCGCAACACATTTCAGGAAAATATTCAGGAGCACTCTCATATGGTTGCGGTTTTGGCGCACGCCTTAGCCGTTATCCGCCGGGACGTTTTCGGCCAGCCGGCCGATCCGGCAGCCGCCGCCGCGGCGGCGCTGTTTCACGACGTTTCGGAAATCTTGACCGGAGACCTTCCCACCCCCGTCAAATACCACAATCCGGAGATTCGAGAAGCCTTCCGGCAGGTGGAGGATCTTGCAGCCGAAAAACTGCTCTCCATGCTTCCGGAACCGCTTCAGGACGCCTACCGCCCGCTTCTGCATCCCGACGACCCGGTCGTCCGTTCCCTGGTCAAAGCGGCGGACAAACTGGCCGCATACATCAAGTGCTTGGAAGAAATGAAGGCCGGGAATACCGAATTCCGCCAGGCGGCGGATCAGACCCGCGCCATCTTGGACGCATCTCCGCTGCCCGAAGTGCGGTATTTCATGGAACAGTTCCTCCCCGCCTTCTCGCTGAGCTTGGATGAGATGCACTAGCCGCCCCGGGACTTTGCCCAGAGGGAGGACAAAATACAAACGCCGGAATGCCGGCGGCCGGGAACTTTCCTTCCCCCCCGCCTGAAACCGAAAGGAGTTATATCAATATGCGCGCCATCGTAACCGTCATCGGAAAGGACCAGGTGGGGATTATCGCCGCCGTCTGTGCCATGCTTGCGGAAAACAACGTCAACGTCTTGGACATCAGCCAGACCGTTCTGCAGGGCTACTTCACCATGATTATGCTCGTGGATCTCTCCGGCTGCAGCGTGCCGTTTTCCAGCCTTGCCGAGCTGCTGGAGAACGGCGGACAGGAAAGAGGGCTTTCGATCCGGATTCAGCGGGAAGACATTTTCAACGCCATGCACCGCATCTGAGAGGAGAAAGCACATGATAAACAAGCATGAAATCCTGCAAACCATCGAAATGATCGACCAGCAGNNGCAGCATCTGGATATCCGCACCATAACCATGGGCATCTCCCTGCGGGACTGCTCGCATCCGGACCCGAATACCTGCTGCCGCCTGATTTATGATAAAATCACCCGCTTGGCCGAGCGCCTTGTCCCCGTCGGCGACGATATCGAACGCGAATTCGGCATCCCGATTGTGAACAAACGGATCGCGGTGACGCCGATTTCCTTAGTCGCAGAAAGCTGCGAAACCGACGACTATACTCCCTTCGCCGAGGCGCTGGACCGCGCCGCGAAAGCCTGCGGCGTCGATTTCATCGGAGGCTTCTCCGCCTTGGTGCAGAAAGGCTTTACCGTGGGGGACCGGCGTCTCATCTCTTCCATCCCCTCCGCTTTGGCCGCCACAACCTATGTATGCGCTTCCGTCAACGTCGCCTCCTCCCGGGCGGGCATCAACATGGACGCTGTTTCCTGGATGGGCGAAATCATCAAGCAGACCGCCGCGCGCACGGCGGACGAGGGCGGAATGGGCTGCGCGAAGCTTGTCGTTTTCGCCAACGCCGTGGAGGACAATCCCTT
>DCTG01000174.1 GCA_002329245.1 Clostridiales bacterium UBA1446 | reverse complement strand
TTGTTTTGGAGGAGATTAGTCCTGCAAAAAGGTCGGTCATGCTTGCTCCGTTATGCGTAGTTATTCTGCTCATAACATAAGCGTAATTATTGTCAATACTTTTTTAATCCCGATTTGCGCTTCTGTCATAATGCAGTTGGGCGACTTGCTCTGATACAAGCCCCACCATAAAAATTAACACAGACATTGTGATGAGGGTTGCCGATGCAGGACCGTAACGTCCATCCAGAAAAATGATGCGAAAAAGACCGTAACCAAAACCCAGCAGAAAAACGAGAGCGCTTACGGGGAGAAAGACCCGCATGGGCGAAAAAAGTGTGGCGATCTTCAGCAAGATCAACAAGAAACGGGATCCATCGCGGATGAGTTTGATTTTGCTCTTACCCAGACAGCGGTTGGCCTTAATCGGGATATAGGCAAGGCTGAAACCGCAGCGAAGAACAGCCATAGTTATTGTGGTCGGATACGAAAATGTGTTGGGCAGCAACGACACAAATTGTCGTGCAATGTCCGCTTTAATTGCGCGGAATCCGGAGGTTAGATCACGAATCTTTTTTTTGCAGATGTAAGAGGAAAAAAGATTATAGAAAGCATTGGCAAGATCTCTGTGAAGATGCGATTCCGAATCGCGGGAACGAGCGCCGACCACCATGTCGTAAGAACCAATTTTATCGAGTAGTCGTGGAATATCTTCTGGATTGTGCTGACCGTCGCCATCCATCGTTACAATAATGCTACCCCGGGCATTTCTAATGCCGGTTTTTATGGCGGCGCCGTTGCCGATATTATATGGGTGCGCAATAATGCGAGCGCCTGCGTTTCGGGCTTGTCGGGCTGTTTCGTCTTTTGATCCGTCGTCAATAACCAGGATTTCATAAGATTGACCGAGCGCATCCATCGTGGAACGTATGCGCGAGACAACACCGCCGATGGCCTTCGCTTCTTCAAACGCCGGTATAAGAACGGTAACATCTAACTCGTTATTCATGGAATTCACCGCCACAGCAATTAGGTAATGTTTGAAAAAAAATTTCAGTAACGCTACTATTTTTGAAGTGATTTGTCCAAAGCAATTTTATCATAATATCTGAATTTACTGGATATTCGTTGGCAGCAAGAACAAAGGATTGCCCGTGGCAAAAAGATCATCGAAACCAAAGGCGGTGAATAGGCGTGTCACATCGAAGGAAGTCCTTTCATGAACAGTAAAGCAGGGGCCGTTGTTGTTACAAACTCGCAATTGAGCGCACACGTGTCTTGCCGGAGGTGCATGTGCAGGGTAAACGCATGTCTGTCGCAAACCAATTTCTCCTGCTAATACCAGTCCCGCATGCGCGGGATAACCATGTGGCCCAGAACCCAGTGCATGCCTGGAGCATCCAGAAAATTTTTCAAACTCATTCCCGGCTTCCGTAATCCGGCGGTTACAAGACGGGGAAGACGACTGAAACCGTAATAGAAGCGGTCAACGCTCAGGATCACAACAATGGGCCACCGCCTGTTACACTAACCATTGTGAGGATCCTTTGTCATTGATTTGCTTCATCCGGCGCATGGTTGTTCCAAACTGCCTGCATGGATATCAAGGAAACCTGTCCGTCAACGATCATCTAAGCGCCAACTGTTTCCACTTCTGTTCACTTCCACCCTCCCGTCGTTGTCATCATCGGCGGCAGCGGCATTTGAATAAGTCACGGTGTAACTGCTGCCCCAACAGCCGTTATAGTTATAACGATAGAATGTTATCGCGTTGTCATAAGAAAGATTCACATAATCATCCCTATCGAGAGAATAGCAACTGCCGCTTCGATAATACATATCGGTTCCGGCGTAAACTCGATAAGGATTATATTGAATTCTGATGCTGAAATTTCCGGTCTGCGCAGTCTGCGCGCCTGAATAACAGGTATCTGTTACTCTCACTCTGATATTATTCCATATTCCGGCTGATGTTGGTGTCCCGCTGATGACTCCGGTATTGGCGTCAAGATTAAGACTGGGCGGCAACGTTCCACTGTAGAGTGAATAGGTTAAGGTTCCACTGCCTCCGTTTGCCGACATCGTCAGCGAGTAGGGCTGCCCCTGTCTTCCTGCCGGAGGAGTCGGAGTCGTAATGGATAGCGAAGGACAAGGATATGCCGCTTGATTGACCGTAAAGTTCCGGCCGGCGATGGTCATGGTTCCATTTCTTGCCGCACCGGTATTGGCGGCAACCGTATAGGTCACGCTTTGAGACGCGCCGGTTCCGGTGCTGCTTGCGGGGATGACGGTTATCCAGTCATTGCCATTATTGGAAGTTGACCAGGGACAGCCGGACGTGGCCGTCACGCTGGAGGTGCCGTTTCCGCCGGATGAGTTAAAATACAATGGAGTCGCAGTGCCGACTGTATAAAGGCAGCTCGGTTGCGTGACAGTAAAAATTTGATCCGCGATCGTGATGAGGCCTTCTCTTGTCGCCCCGGTATAGTTTCCCTCAACATTATAGGAAACCGTGCCTGGACCGGTTCCGGCAGCAGCGCCGGTGATGGAAATCCATGCGCCGTTCGGAGCCGCGGTCCACGAACAATCATCTCCTGTCGAGACGGCGACGCTTTGACCGGTTGCTCCGTAAGGAGGCGCTGTCCGGCTTTTCGGAATGATCATGGCCAGGCAGGTGGCTGTTTGCGGAAAGAAGACCTTGAAATTGCTTATGACAATGTTTTGCGCGGCGCCGCCTGTAGCTTCGGTGAAACCAAAAAAAATCTTATTGAGCGCATTATGGTAAGTCGTGGTCAGCAGGACAGTTCTGTCGATCTGCGGCGGCGTGGCGGCATACGGGACCTGCAGATTGCGATAGGCAGTCAGATCGGAGGGCGGTTGTGTATCGCGGTAAATCCAGCCCTTGATTCGGTAAAAGCCGCCGGTCCCGATCGCATAGCGAATGATTTCCAACCGGACGCTGTAGCCGTGACCGTCCTCCATCCAGTTGCAGGTGGAATACCAGGAGCTTTGACACCCAGAGGCGGAGCGGCTCTTCGTTCCTTCGTAGTAGCCGCCGCCCGCATAGCCGTTGTATGAATTGACGGGACCGGCGCCGGTTGTGCTGGAATCGTCGCCCGATCCGGATTCATGGCGGTTATCGTCATAGCTGTTACGTGGAATGCCGCTGCAGGCACTGCCGCTGGGAACATTTTCGCCCCAGAAAAGGACCGCCATATGGTTGCGGAAGTCCTGACTACCGGCGTTGTTGTCATTGCGGCTGTCAGAACCGCAGATGCTTGCGGTGCCGTTGGGGTAGGTATCAAACTCCACGGCCATTTTCGGCGGGCGCAATCCTTCATTCGGGCCGACTGCCATGGATGCCGTATTGCCGGGTCCTGCGAAGCCCAGCAGTTCACCGATACTGATGCCGGACGGTGCGCCACCGGTCCGATCTCGCGTGTTATTGATGGCACTCATCACGGTAAACGTAAAGCCGTCACCCCTGGAGGTGCTTAAGTCTGAACTGTCTTCGCCGGCTGTAAAATCAAAATAGGTCCTCAGGCCATAGTTAAAGGCGCACTCGCCGGCGTTGCAGTTTCCGGCGCTGCTGCTGCCTTGATACCAGAGGGAACCGGAGGAGTCGGTTACCGATCCGCCTAAGATGATGTTGCCGTTGGGATCTACAACAATGGCGCCCGATGGATTGCTGCCGTCGACGATGGGCTTGGTTTCGGGAGGATTGGTAATGGTGCCGTCCGGATTTGTGTCCGGCTTTTTCCAGTATGACGTTACATCGTAGGTGATGACACGGCGGGCTTCCGTAAAGGCGCCTTCATTGACAATGCCGACGGATGTGATGGTTTTCGTCACGTCGTCGTAGGAGATGTTGAATTTATGCCCGCTGTCGGGGAAAAAAAATTCACCGATTACGTTGGGATCCGATAAATTTTTAATTTTATAACGGATGCCCGCCTGAGCAAGCTGGTAAGCCTGATCGTCATTGTTTGACAAAAGTCCTGTCAGAAGGGAAGATCGCGTCAGACTGCAAATGCCGGCTCCGAGAACGCAGACGAGAAGCATGGCAACGATTAGGGTTATCATGACGCTTCCTCTGTCCCGGGCATCCTTCATGGCGGTATCCTCAATAATAAGCTTCCTGTACTTTTACGGTGTTGGTCATTTCAGAAACAATTCCGTCTGCCCCGCGCAGACGCAGGCAAATATCCACGCGGCGGATTCGAAGAAGGTTTGCGGCGATTACGGGCGTCTCCAGTTTGGCATTGCAGCAGTCATAATAGTTGAAGACCAGTGAATCCAAGCTGTTAACCAGCGTGATGCCGTCCAGTCGAATTTCCGCGCCGGCCAGTGCTATCGTGTGGACGACGGAGGGATCATCGCGGGTATAACTGACTGCGGTGTCGTCGGCTGATTTCAGTGTGTAGGTTGCAATGTGGTTTGATTCGATTTCCCGGGCAATTTTAGCCAGCGTCACCTGAGCTTTTAACGACATCTGGGTGTTCTCACGGGCAAAGACGTAGCCTTTTGCCATAGCAGCAAATCCCATAACGGCAATGGCGCCCATCACGCCGATTAAAACCAGACAGACGAGAACTTCAATCAGCGTAAATCCGTTATCGCTTGTCGATGTTCTTTTGGTCATGTCCCAATCCTTTTTCACCTTCGCACAAACAAGGCTGTCAGTGTCTCTCCGGTCTTTTCCGGATCATCTGTGGAAAATCCGATGGTCACTTTCAGATACACCCCGTATTTCGTGCATGCGGCAAGAGAGTCGCAGGGCTCTTCTTCTTTCGTCGATTCGTTGAATTTGACAAAGTGATTGTGAATCGTTCGATACTTGCCGAAGCCGTTGTCAAAATTCTGTCCTTCCGCGCCGATGGACGTCTGCAAGTCTGTTAGTTCCGGAGGTGTGCCTTCATAAGCCC
>DCTG01000110.1 GCA_002329245.1 Clostridiales bacterium UBA1446 | reverse complement strand
CCGTGCGCGTTGATATAGATGCATTCCGCCGCCCCGGATTCGGAAAGCGCGCCCTCAATCGCCTTAGCGGCAGCGACCGCCTCCGGTTGGGGGGCCGTGATATGGTAGGCGTCGCAGGTGGCGCCGTAACCGCAGACTTCGGCATAGATCTTCGCGCCTCTTGCTTTGGCGTGTTCATACTCCTCCAAGAGCAGGGCGCCCGCCCCCTCTCCCATAACGAAGCCGCTGCGCCGCCTGTCGAAGGGGATGGAAGCCGCATCCGGATCGTCGGTCGAGGTCAGCGCCATGCAGTTTGTAAAACCGGCGATCCCGATGGGGGTGATTGCCGCTTCCGCGCCGCCGGCTAAAATGACGTCCGCATACCCGTGCCGGATCGCCCGCATGGCCTCGCCGATGGCATTGGTCCCCGTTGCGCAAGCCGTCACAACCGGGAGGCACGCTCCCTGCGCGCCAAAGCGAATCGCAATATTTCCTGCCGCGATGTTCGCGATCATCATCGGGACGAAAAACGGGGAGACACGCTTCGGTCCGCGATTCAGGAGGGTTTCGATTTCAGCGGACATCGTACCAAGCCCTCCGACGCCCGAGCCGAAATAGATGCCGAAACGATCGGGACTTACGTTCCCCATGATCCGGCTGTCCTCGACCGCCTGGCAGGCCGCCGCCATCGCGTACTGGGAATAGAGATCGTTTTTCCGAATCTCCGTCTTTTCCAAATACAGCCCGGGTTCGAAGCTCTTTACCTCTGCCGCCAGCTTTGTTTTAAAGTTTTCGGCGTCGAACCTCGTAATCGGTCCAATCCCGTGTTTTCCTGCTATAAGGCTGTTCCAGTAAGAAACCACGTCATTGCCAACGGGAGTTACGGCTCCCATTCCGGTTACGACAACTCTCTTCATAGTACCCCCCCGTGCTAGATCGCCATCCCGCCGTCCAGACGGATGACTTCACCGGTTATATAATCTGCCTTGTCACTGGCTAAAAACAGCGCCAGTTCCGCCACTTCTTCCGCCTTTCCCATGCGGCCGAGCGGGATCATCCGCAGAACCTCTTCCTTGGAGGAAAAGCCTTCCGTCATCTCCGTTTCGATGAAACCGGGCGCGATGGCGTTGCAGCAAACGCCTCTTCCGGAAAGCTCACGCGCCACGGATTTCGTAAGTCCAATGAGCCCGGCCTTCGACGCGGCGTAGTTTGCCTGTCCCGCATTGCCCATGATGCCCGCGACGGAACTGATGTTGATGATCTTCCCCGCTTTTTTCTTAATAAACTGCGGACAGCAGTGCTTGATCATATGAAACGCGCCCTTCAGGTTCGTGTCCATCACCGCGTCATATGCTTCTTCGCTCATGGAGTAAATCAAACCGTCACGGGTGATTCCCGCGTTGTTCACCAAGATGTCAACACCGCCGAAATCCTGAATAATCCGTTTCACCGTTTCCTTCGTCTTCTCAAAATCCGCCACGTTGCAGCGGTACGCTTCCGCCCGGACGCCTTTGAGTTTACCCGCTTCGCAAACGGACTGAGCGGCTTCGTCGTTGCTTGCGTATACTAGGGCTATATTCGCGCCCGCTTCAGCAAACCTGAGCGCCACTGCTCTGCCGATTCCCCTGGACGCGCCTGTAATAATTGCGTTTTTGCCCCTGAGCATTCTGCTTCACCGACCTTACCGTAAATTCAAGACTTTCCCTGTTCTCCACATGATAGACGGCGACCGACCCTGAGATTTTTGCGATCATGCCAGCCAAGGCTTTTCCCGCCCCCACCTCGATAAAGGTGTCCACGCCGAAAGCGATCATCCGCTCGACAAGCTGCTGCCAGCGAACGGGGCTTTCCATCTGCCTTATCAGCAGTTCTTTGGGATCGTTCCCGTAAAGGCGGGCGGTATAATTGGAAAAGAGGGGGATTTCCGGGGTTTCAAACCGATAGTGTTTAAGCTCCTCGGCAAACTTTTTGGCCGCCCCGGACATAAACGGGGTGTGAAACGCGCCGCTGACGGCGAGCGGGACCGCTTTCCCTCCCGCTTCTTTGACTTCCTGCCGGAAGGCTGCCATCTCTTCCTGCGCTCCTGCTACCACAAGCTGACCCGGAGAGTTGTAATTGGCGGGATACACGCGCGAATGCTTCGCGCAGAGCGTTTCAACCGCTTCGCCTTCCAACCCGAGGACAGCTACCATCGCGCCCGCTATCCGCTCGGACGCCTCCTGCATCAGGTTTGCGCGGGCGCATACAAGACGGAAGCCATCCTCGATGGAAACCGCGCCGGAAAACGCAAGCGCGGAAAGCTCGCCGAGAGAAAACCCCGCAAGCGCCCGGCTGTACACGCCGGCTTCCTCCAGCGCAAAGGCGGCGGCAAGCCCGGTGCAATAGAGGCAGGGCTGCGTATTTTTCGTTTCGCGAAGCTCCTCTTTTTTGCCGTAAAAGCACTGCTCCGAGGTCCCCTTCCGGATGCCGTCCGCAAGATCGAACACACGCCTCGCCGCGGGACTGCTATCATAGAGTTCCTTTCCCATGCCGGCATACTGGGCTCCCTGCCCGGAAAAAACAAACGCTATCTTACCCATTTTGACGCTCCGTTCAAAATTTGTTCCGCTTCCTCAAAGATTTCGCGGATGATTTCCGCCGCGGGCTGCTCCTTGCGCACCATGGCGGCAATCTGACCCGCGAGGAAGCATCCTCTTTCCTCGTCTCCCTCAACGGCGGCCAACCGGAGCGCCCCGACGCCCTTTTGCTCCAGTTCCTCGTCCGAAATCCCGCTGTATTCGAGCTTGAAGTATTCTCTCGAAAAACGGGTNNCATCTGCTCCAGCTCGGCGTCGGGGATGTCGCTGTACTCCGCCTTGGCGTAGGCCCGGGAAAAGGGGGTTTTCAGGCTGCGCACCGGGTGCCCCAGCCGCCTTCCGGTCGTAATGGTGTCGATATCCTTTGCCTTGAGTATTTTTTCTTTATAATTCCTGTGGACGCCGCACTCCTCGGCTAGCAAAAAACGAGTTCCCAACTGAACTCCCCGGGCACCCAACATGAAGCTTGCCGCGACGCCCCGCCCGTCCGCAATCCCGCCCGCCGCAATGACCGGCAGGTCGGTCGCGTCGCAGACCTGCGGG
>DCTG01000117.1 GCA_002329245.1 Clostridiales bacterium UBA1446 | reverse complement strand
CGCCTCGGCAAGGCCGACAACTTCTGGGAAATCGGAGCCGGCCCGTGCGGTCCCTGCTCGGAAATCTATTTTGACCGGGGCGAAGAATACGGCTGCCACCGGCCGGACTGCAAGGTCGGCTGCGACTGCGACCGTTACGTGGAATTCTGGAACCTCGTTTTTACGCAGTTTAATCACGACGGAAACGGCAATTATACCACGCTCGCCAAAAAGAACATCGACACCGGCATGGGGCTTGAGCGCCTCGCCTGCATTATGCAGGGCGTGCCCTCTTTGTTCGACGTGGACACCGTCATGAACATCACCCGGCACGTCTCGGAGATTACCGGCGCGACCTACGGGCAGAGCCAGGAAACGGACGTTTCCCTTCGCGTCATCACCGACCATATCCGCTCCACCACCATGATGGTCTGCGACGGCGTACTGCCCTCCAACGAAGGGCGCGGCTATGTTCTTCGTCGCCTTCTGCGCCGGGCCGCGCGTCACGGGCGGCTATTGGGCGTGGAAGAGCCCTTCCTCCACAAGGTTGCGCAGACCGTCATCAACGAGAGCCGGGCCGCCTATCCCGAGCTGGAGGAAAAGAAGGATTACATCACGCGGGTCATCCGCACGGAGGAAGAAAACTTCAACCGCACCATCGACGCGGGCCTGCGGATTTTGCACGATTTGATTGCGCAGACGGAAAAGGCCGGGAAGACAGTTCTTGCCGGCGCGGATGCGTTTAAACTGTACGACACCTATGGCTTCCCCATCGACCTTACCATTGAAATCCTGAACGAGCGGGGGATGGAAGTCGACCGGGAGAGCTTTGACAAGCTCATGCAGGAGCAGCGGGAACGGGCGCGCGCGGCTACCGCCGCGTTGGGTGATTTCGGCTGGGCGGGTGTGAATCTCGGCCTTGACAAGAATGTGGAGACCGAGTTTACCGGTTATAATACCCTGACCGAAGAGGGCGCGTCGGTTCTTGCCATCGTTTCTGGGGACGAGCTGCGCGCCGCGGCCTACGAGGGCGAGCAGGCTCTTGTGGTGCTGGATAAGACGCCCTTTTACGCGGAGATGGGCGGCCAGAGCGCCGACCACGGTGCGATTTTGGCGGACGGCCTGCTCTTTCGGGTCACGGACGTGCGAAGGTCCAAGGACGGGAAGATTCTGCACTACGGCGTGGTGGAAAAAGGCGGGCTGAGGCTCGATCAGAAGGTCGCGGCTTCCGTGGACGGAGAGAGAAGGCGCGCGATCATGCGCGCGCACAGCGCGACCCATCTGCTGCACAGCGCGCTCCGAAAGAAGCTTGGCAATCACGTGGAGCAGGCCGGCAGCCTTGTGGAGCCGGACCGGCTGCGCTTCGACTTCATGCATTTCGCCGCCCTTACGGACGAAGAACTTCGTACGGTGGAAGCCATGGTGAACGACGCCATCTTGGAGGGCATGGCCGTCAAAACCTCCGAGATGAACCGGGAGGAAGCCAAGAAATTAGGCGCGATGGCGCTCTTCGGGGAAAAATACGGCGAAGTGGTCCGCGTGGTTTCCATGGGAGACTTCTCCCTGGAGCTTTGCGGCGGCACGCATTTGGACAATACCGCGAAAGCCGGACTATTCCGGATCCTCAATGAGTTTTCCGTGGCCTCGGGCGTACGCCGGATTGAGGCCGCCGTCGGCAAGTCGCTTTTAGAGGCAATGCAGAGGGATACCGATACGATCCGTAAGGTCGCCGCGGCTTTGAAAACCGATCCCGCGAGCGTAGCCGAGCGTGCGGAACAGGCCGTCGCGGAAACTAAGGATCTTATGAAAACCGTTGAGTCGCTTCGCGATCGCGAACTGAAGCGGGAGGCGGACGGCTTCCTGCAGGGCGCCCGTAGCGTTGGAGAGCTGAAGGTGGTCGCGGCAAAATTCGGCGACGCCGGGGCTGGCGACCTGCGCAAAATGGGCGATTTTCTCCGCGACAGGGACGACGATATCGTCGCCGTTCTGGCCTCGGTTGCGGAGGACAAGATTACGCTCTTAGCCGCGTGCGGGAAGAACACGGTAAAACGCGGCGTGCGCGCGGGCGACCTCATCCGGACGATTTCGCCGGTGGTCGGCGGCAGCGGCGGCGGAAAACCGGAAAGTGCGATGGGAGGCGGCAAAGACGCGTCGAAGCTCGAAGAAGCCTTTGCCGCGGCGGAAGCCTTTGTCCGGGAGCGCCTGCAGTAAAGGACGCGCCTTGGGGCAAATGAAAGGGTAAGTCTTAAAATCCTCAAACCGGATTTTTGACTATAGACGAAAGGCAAACTTGTTAAGGAGAGATGTAAAATGTCAAAAGGAAAAGTTGCATTTGTCGGTTCCGGCATGATCGGTTCCGGCATAGCGGTAAACTGTATTCTCAACGGATACGAGGCTGTACTGCAAACCCGGCGTCAGGTGGAAAAGACAAACAACAGAATGAAGAGCATGCTGCGGATTTTAGTGGATAACAAGGTTATTACCCAGGCGCAGTGCGACGAGGCTTCGAAGCTCTACAGCGTGACCACCTCGATTGAAGAGGCCGTCACCGGCGCGTTCTTCATTCAGGAGTCCGGGCCCGAGCTGCTCGAGACAAAGCGCGTTCTTTTCGACCAGATCGAGGAATTTGCGGCGCCCGACGCCATCATCGCCAGCAGCACCTCAAAGCTTCTTTGCACCGATATGCAAAAGGGAGCGAAACACCCCGAGCGCTTCATCATCGGTCACCCCTACCATCCTGCGTACCTTCTGCCCCTGATTGAGCTTGTGGCCGGCGCCGAGACTTCCCCCGAGGTCATGGCAAAGGCGAAGGCCTTCTATGACGGAATCGGCAAGGAAACCCTCATCTGCAAAAAGGATATCTCCGGCTATATCGTAAACCGCCTGTCCTGGGCCGCCGCAGCGGAAGCCAAAAAGACCGTCGCGCAGGGTATCTGCTCCGCGGAAGAAATGGANNAATGGATAAGGCCATCATGTACGGTCCCGGCCTGCGCTTTGCCATCACGGGCGCCCTGCTCACCATGTCCCTCGGAACCGAGGGCGGCCTGCGCAACGAAGCCGAAAAGTACCACAAGGCTCCGGATCCCGATATCGAACTGATCGCTTCCAGCATTGACGAGGAAATGGCGAACCGTCCCCCCGAACAGGGCAACGATTGGGACAGCATCGGCGAATACCGCGACAAGATGATCATTGCCTTCCTCCGTGCGCAGGGCAAGCTGTAAGAAGAGGCTGAGATATGACGGACTGTCTGTTTTGCGGGATCGCCGCCGGTAAGATCCCCTCGAACAAGGTGTACGAGGACGATACGGTATTGGCATTTTATGATATCGCGCCGCAGGCTCCGACGCATTTTTTGGTCATCCCAAAAGAGCATATCGCTTCCGCCGCGGAAATTTCCGGTGAAAATTCGAGCTTGCTTTCCCACATTTTCGAGGTTATCGCGAAATTGGCCGGAGAGCTTGGATTCCGGGACGGTTTCCGGGTGGTTACCAACGTGGGAGAGCAGGGAGGTCAGACGGTCCGGCACCTCCACTTCCACGTGCTGGCGGGCCGGGATATGACCTGGCCGCCGGGCTGATTCAATCAAATAAATCCCATCAAAAAGCGCGCGCTTTTTGAT
>DCTG01000093.1 GCA_002329245.1 Clostridiales bacterium UBA1446 | reverse complement strand
GTGACCTCCAAATTGAGGATACGCATAACCGAATACATGCTCTCCACCACCTCGCCGGGCAAGAAGGTGGCGATGACGTCCGCCCGAATCTGCCGGGCCTGGTGATCGAGCAGGTTGGAAGTTGGATGATTGTCCATGTAATACTGAACAATCGTATGCCCCACGAGGTAAAACTCGCGGCGGTTTTCCGGATCCGACGCATTGGTGAAAGCGGCTTCCGCTTCGCCGATCGCTCCCGCCTCCAAACGGCTGATCATTTCCTGATCCACCCGCTGCAGCTGCGGAAATTCCATCGTGCAGGAGGCGCGGTGGGTTTTCAGCGCGCGTCCCGCGGCGGCTACGCACACCCGCCTCAGCCGGCAGCCCAACTTATCCTCCAGACGATCCTTCACCCTGCGGGCAACCTCGGCGACCTGCCGGATATCCGCAATCTCGCCGTCAATCATGGAACGCTGCGTGTGTTCTTCCTTCTCCATGGCGACGACGCGAAGCCTGTCGCCCTCCACGGCGCCCACAATTCCGATGATGCTCCGCGTCCCGATATCAAGAGCAAATATCAGGGACTTCGGCTGCGCTTTCATCCGCTTTTTCGGTGCGGCGGTCATGTGAAAACCTCCTTTTCCCAATGGGCCCGGGGAAACGATCGTACGCGAGGTGAGATTTCCTGAAACGAGAATCCGGAAAAAGCCAGGCCAAAGATTGAGATTTTTCTTGTATCGTAAACGGAGGAACGCATACAAGAACCTGTCATTGTTAATATCGTAAAAAAGCCGGCGGGAATTTAACCGTTTAGCTCCCTCCGGCGAATAAATATTCCCTTTGTACGATTTAAGGAGCTCCCCAAACGCGCTTACGCCCGAAACATCGCTATTTCTTTCGGTCCATGTCGTATATCTTCAGGGAGAGGGACAGGTGCTCCAAGACCGCTTCCTCGCGGAGGGATAACCCGGTAAGCTCCGTAATCTGCTTGATCCGGTAATAGAGGGAGTTGCGGTGGATGTAAAGCTCCGCGGCGGCCGCCGCCGTGTCGCACCGATGGCGCAAAACGGCCCGGAGAGTCGGAAGAAAAGCGGTGCCCTTGGTCCTGTCGTGTTCCGCTAAGAGAAAGACGGCGGGATGCGCCATGACGGACCGCGCCTCCCGGTCGCCGCAGGCGTTCAGAAGGTCGTAGACAGCCGCCTGCTCATAATGGAAGATACGGCCCCCGGGCTTGGCCAGAGGGCCGTATTTTGCCGCCGCCCGTGCCTGCCGGCAGTAAAAGCGGATGTCGTCCGGCTTCGTAAAGGAGAGGGAAAAGCCCAAAACCATGCGGGAAAACCGCAAAAATTCCTCACTGATCCCCAAAACGTCCTTGCGGGAAGAAGGACCGGCCTCCTCGCGGAAAAGGAGGGCGATGCCGTCCTCCATCACCACGGGACAGCAGTTTTTCATTTGCTTTACGAGCTTGTCCGAGATGCGAAGGAACATGAAGCGGTCGCTGGGGGACGGTTCCTCGGGGGCGAAAAACGCGACGCAGGAGCGCTGTCCGGGCGAAATCCCCGCCCGGAAAAAGGCGGTCTGCAGGCGCTCCGGGTTCGTGATGCGCCCGTCGAGCGCATCCGCCAAAAGCTCGTAGCCCGGGTCGCGCCGGCCTTCCCGCACGGCCAGCGGCTNNCACAGGATGGAGGTGAAGTATTCGCAAAGGTCTTCCAAGCCGGGCGTCAGCGGGACGCATACCCCGATAACCGAAAAAAAGCCGACGACGGCCCCGCCGCGCCGGACCGGACTGCAAAGGAAAGGGTGGGAAAGAAACGGATAATCCTGGATGAAGGGCCGGACGGGTTCGGCAAGGCTTCTTTGGTACTCGGGGCTGTCGAGAATGGTGTTTACATATTCGGGAGAATGGTAGCCGTTGTCCCGGACAAACGCCCACTCCTGATCGCGGAACTGGGAAGCGAAGGGAGCCGTGTTTCGCGCCAGCACGCGAAAACCCGGGTCGTCCAACATGGTGGGATTGTTGAAGATTTCTCCGCTGATGCGCAGCAGCTCGTCCAACGTGCAGCCTTCCAATATCTTCTGATGCAATAGCTCGTCCCAGGCGTTCATGGCGGAAAAGCAGTCCTGCGCCAAATCGAAAATCCGGTCGGGCACGCAGCGGCAGCTCAAAATTGCGCTGCTTCCCGTTTCGGGCGGAAGCTTCGACCCCTCCGGCACTAAGGCGCACACGCCGTCGGGAGGGATCTGCGCGGCGAGTTTCCAGGGAACCGCTAAGGCCGAGCCGGAACGCCAAAGAGCGCCGGGCTTCATGAGGCGCACGTCCCGCAGTTTCAGACCGCCGTCGCCCGACAAGCTTACCTGCACGCCGGACCGTTCCA
Organism: Clostridiales bacterium UBA1446; assembly: GCA_002329245.1. Classification (GTDB taxonomy): domain Bacteria; phylum Bacillota; class Clostridia; order Oscillospirales; family Oscillospiraceae; genus UBA1446. Next base: position 1,984 of record DCTG01000093.1, on the reverse strand, counting down.
TAAAGTCGCGGAGGATGTTGGGCGTAATATACACGAGGACACCTTCTTTTTTGTGACGCGTCCCAATCAAAAAGGAATAATCTGTGACGCATGACATTGTTTCCCGGGATTGTGTTTGATATCCTGAAATAAAATATATTGGATTATTGAAACAATTGTAGTCCTGCGCGTGTAAATATGCAAGCGTCGCGGAAAAATTTTTCCCGGCTCGGACACGATGCGCGCCTAAGCTTAGGGGGTGTTTTCGTCTTTGTAACGGATCACAGAAGGATCGCGCCGGAATGCAAGAGAAGAAGGAGAGAGTGCGATGGCAAACAAGATCGATATAAAAAATGACCGAAGGGTATTCAAGGCGGCCAGCCTTATGGGGCCGAGAAGCGGTCTGCCCACAACGGTCGATTCGGACCGGGAGGGGAAAATCATCCGGATCCGTCCCTACAACTATGAGGAAAACCGGAAGTGGGAGGGCCTGAACCCCTGGAAAATCGAGGCGAAGGGAAAGGTTTTCGAGCCGCCGAAGCGTTCGCTGCCCGCGGTCTATTATCTGTCCTACAAAAAACGGGTTTATTCGAAAAACCGCGTCCGCTGGCCGCTCAAACGCGTGGATTGGGACCCGGACGGAGACCGGCACCCCGAAAAGCGGGGCAAGAGCAAATACGTCCGCATTTCCTGGGACGAGGCGACAACGCTCATCGCCAAGGAAATCATGCGCGTGCGGGATACATACGGCATGTCCTCCATCTTGGCGGAGGCCGACATGCACGGCGAGGGCAAGCACGTGGCGCCCAGCCACGGCTGCATGAACCGGCTGCTGTCCATCTTGGGCGGATACACCGTACAGATGCGGAATATGGACTCCTGGGAAGGATACGCCTGGGGCTCCAAGAACGTCTGGGGCTGCGAGCCGGTCGGGGAGGTGCAGCCTTCCGGAAACGTCTGGCCGGACATAGCTCAGAACGCGGAGATGCTCCTGTTCTGGGCCGCGGACCCGGAGGTGACGTCGGCGGGCTTTGACGGATATATGGCAAGCCGTCTGAGCTACTGGCTCCACAGCTTGGGGATCAAATTCGTCTATGTGGACCCGGCGCTCAACTATTCCGGCGTCTGCCAGGCGGACAAATGGATTCCCCTCCTGCCCAATACCGACGCGGCCTTAGAGCTTGCCATCGCCTACGTATGGCTGACGGAAGGCATATACGACAAGGAATACGTTGCGACCCACGCGGTCGGAACCGAGCCGTTTTTTGATTACGTTCTCGGAAACGCGGAGGACAAAACGCCGAAGACGCCCCGCTGGGCGTCGGAAATCTGCGGCGTTCCCCCCTGGACCATCAAGGCCCTCGCCCGCGCGTGGGCCGAAAAGGTTACCAGCATCACCATCGGAAACGGGGGACCGGGCATCCGCGGACCGTACGCCACGGAGCACTGCCGCCTGCAGTCCATCCTCATGGGGATGCAGGGGTTGTGCAAGCCTGGCCGCAACTTTGCCAAGTGGCTCGAGTGGAACCTCCACACCAAGGATTACGCCATGCCGTATCAGGGAAAGGCGCCCATCACGATTCCGCACCGGGCGGAGACCGTCCGTCCCCCCGGGGCCATCTTTGACGAGGCGCTCATCAAGGAAATGAACCGGCGGGGCATGTCGGACGTTGCGGCCATCGACCCGGAGGAGATGCTCGAGCGGGTCAAGCGGGTCGGCGTCGGAAAGTTTATCCTGNNCATTATCCTTGCCGAGCACCAGAAAAACATCAAGGCGCTTGTGGATATCTGCAATCCCATCCCCACGCCGCCCAGCCAGTCCATCCCCAAGTGCATGGTGCACGAGGCCATTTTAAACGACTCCATCGAGTGGTACGGCCTGTGGTCGTTCTGCGGCCCGGCGAGCGAGCAGTGGGAAAAGCATACCTTCCCGGAGAAAAACTGCTCCCGGATCCATATGATCTGGACCGATTCCCCCTGCATGGTGACCTGCTGGAACGACGGC
>DCTG01000021.1 GCA_002329245.1 Clostridiales bacterium UBA1446 | reverse complement strand
TCCGCCCTGCGGATATTATATCATGTTTTTTTCAATTGTTCATCAGAAACTTAAAAAAATATGGAAAATGCTTGCAGTTTTCGGAAGGAAGATCGGGCGTCCTAAAAATTTGTTTGTACTCGTGCGATTTGGTATTATAATTACCGTATATGAACCGAGGCTCCTTCTGTTTTTCTATGAACCGGGAAAGGCGGGTTTCCTTCATGCGAAAAAACGCGCAAAGCCGGACGGCTCTCTTTCTCCTTATCCTTTTCACAAGCTTCCTATTCGGCTGCGGTGATCCGGCGCTCCCGGCCGAAACCGGTGTGCCGACCGCGCCGGCGCAGGAGGAGGAACCGTCCTTTGCGGGCTTTACCCTTCCCTGGATACCGGGCGACGGGCTTGACCCCTATTCCGGCGAAAGCAGGATTAACAGCACTTTGTTTCCCCTGCTTTTCGAACCGCTCTTTACGCTTTCCCCCGATTTTACGCCCGAACCCTGTCTTTGCGCTTCCTATTCTTCCTCGGATTTTCAGACCTATACCTTCCAGTTGCGCGCGAACGCATCCTTCCCCCGGGGGGAGGCGCTCACCTCGGCCGACGTGGTGTATTCCCTGAAAGAAGCCATGGAGCCGGAATCCCGCTACTCCAGCCGCTTTTCCGACGTGGAAACTATCGCCGCCCCGGACGAGCGCACCGTGACCGTAACGCTTTTGTCGCCCAACGCAAGCTTTCCGTCGCTGCTTGATATCCCGATTGTGCAAGAGGGCAGCAATGAAGCCGGCTCTCCCTCCGGCACCGGTCCCTTCCTGCTCAAAAGGGAAGCGGGCATGGATTCCTTAACCGCCCGGGACGACTGGTGGCAGGACAAAAAACTTCCGCTCGTGCGCATTGACCTTTATGAAGTAAAAAGCACCGCGCAGCTTTTAAGCGCCTTTGAGACCCGCGCCCTGAGCCTTTTGACGGCGGACCTTTCCGGCGCGAACACCCCCGGTTACCGGGGCGACTACGAGGTGCGTGACTGCGCGGCTCCCGTGATGCTTTATCTCGGCTGCAACACCGCGGAGAAAAAATCCCTGCTCTCCGACCCGGCGCTGCGCCGCGCGCTCATGCGCGGAATTGACCGGAAGCTGATCGCTTCCTCGATTTACGCCGGACACGCGATGCCGGCGGAGCTGCCGGTTTCTCCCGCCTTTGCGGAGTATCCCTCCGCTTTTGCAAGCGGCTTAGGCTATTCCCGGGAGGCGCTGCGCACGCTTTTCGAAGCCGCCGGCTGGACCGACCTTGACGGAGACGGTTTCCTAGAAAAAAAAGAAGGAAGGCGCTCCACCCCGCTTCAGCTCAAGCTCTTGGTCTGCGCCGACAGCTCCTACAAAACCGCCGCCGGGCGGGTCATCGCGGAAACACTTTCCTATGCCGGGGTCGACGTTACCATAGAAGCCTGCTTCTGGGACCGATATACGCAGGCTCTGAAAGCAGGCGAATTTGACCTTTACCTTGCCGAAGTGAGACTCTCCACGGACTTTGACCTTCGTCCTCTGCTGCTTGCCGGCGGAGCGCTCAACTACGGCAAATTTTCCGACCCTGAGCTGGAAGCCCTGTACCGCGAGGCCAGGCAAAAAACGCGGGAAGGGGCCTACGACGTGTTTTACGCACGGTTTGCCGAGCAGTCTCCCTTCCTTCCCATCCTGTTTAAAAATGAAACCGTTTTGACCCAGCGCGATCTCGTAACCGGCATCGTCCCGACCTGTCAGAACGCCTTTTACAACCTGCAGGACTGGACGCTGCACGGATTTTAAGCTTACAGGCACCCGCCCGACGAAGCGGAAAGATTTCCGGCGCGCCGTTTGGACAAGAGACGGCCGCGGGAGGGAATGCGCGATACCCGCAAGGAAAAGATGGAGGTTTCTATGTCGATTGTCCGCCGCTGCTATACCGAAAAACGCCCCGGCTTTGACGTTCCGGCCCAGGCTCTTTATCGCGAGCTGCATGACGGCCTTGGCGTTAAAAGCCTTTCCGCTCTGCGCATTCTGAACCGTTACGATACGGAGGGAATCCCGGAAACGGCGTATGAAGACGCCCTGATCACCGTATTTTCGGAGCCGCAGTGCGACTTTGTATACGAGGAAACCCTGCCGAAGCTGGCCGACGGATGCAGGATTCTTGCCGTGGAGCCCCTGCCGGGCCAGTTCGACCAGCGCGCCGATTCCTGCGAGCAGTGCATCCAGCTGCGCACCGGGGGAAACCGCCCCCGCGTGGCCGCCGCCGTCCTTTACATCATGGAGGGAGACCTTTCCGATTCGGATATGAACCTCATCCGAAAACACCTGATTAACCCCGTGGAATGCCGGGAAGCTTCCCTTGAAAAGCCGGATACGCTCGCGCGGATGTATCCGGTTCCGGACCCGGTGCCCGTTCTTAAGGGCTTTTGCGCAGCCGATGAAGCGGAGCTTCGCTCGCTGCACGAGCGGTACGCGCTTGCGATGGATTTGGACGACCTTTTGTTTTTTCAGGCGCATTTTCAAAACGTGGAGCGGCGCGACCCCACGCTCACGGAGCTTCGCCTGGTGGACACCTACTGGAGCGATCACTGCCGCCATACCACCTTCGGGACGCACATCGATACGGTTGAGGTCGAGGACGCGCAGGTAAGGCAAGCTTATGAGGAATATCTTTCCGCCAGGCGGGAGGTTTACGGGCAGGAGGCGCAGTCGCGGCCGCAGACCCTGATGGACATCGCCACCATCGGCGCGAAGCTGCTTCGAAAGCGCGGCCTTCTCCCGCAGCTCGACCTCTCGGAGGAGGTCAACGCCAGCAGCATCCACGTCGACGCGGAAATCGACGGAAAGACGCAGGACTGGCTTCTTATGTTCAAAAATGAAACGCACAACCACCCGACGGAAATTGAGCCTTACGGCGGTGCGGCGACCTGCATCGGCGGCGCCATCCGCGACCCTCTGTCCGGCCGGGCTTATGTGTATCAGGCCATGCGCCTTACCGGCGCGGGGGATCCCTTTACTCCGCTTTCCGAGACGCCGCCCGGCAAGCTTCCGCAGAAAAAGCTGACCGTAACGGCCGCGCAGGGGTATTCCTCCTACGGCAATCAGATCGGAATCGCGACCGGGCTGGTGCAGGAGCTCTATCACCCGGGATACGCCGCAAAACGCATGGAAGTGGGCGCGGTAGTCGGCGCCGTCCCGGCGGCAAACGTCGTGCGCCTTCCCCCGGAGCCGGGCGACGCGGTAATCCTTTTGGGCGGCCGAACCGGACGGGACGGCGTGGGCGGCGCAACCGGCTCCTCCAAGAGCCATACGGAACAGTCCCTTGAGACCTGCGCCGCCGAGGTGCAAAAGGGCAACGCGCCGGAGGAGCGCAAAATGCAGCGCCTGTTCCGCAACCCGAAGGTCACGCGCATGATCAAACGCTGCAACGACTTTGGCGCGGGAGGCGTTTCGGTCGCAATCGGCGAACTGGCGGACGGACTTGTTGTCGATTTGGACGCCGTGCGGAAAAAATACGACGGCTTGGACGGCACCGAGCTTGCGATATCCGAATCGCAGGAACGTCTCGCGGTCGTCACCGCGCCGGAGGACGCCGACGCGTTCATCGCCGCCGCGGAAGCGGAAAACCTCGAGGCATACCGGGTGGCGGAAGTTTCCGCGATCCCCCGCATGGTTATGACCTGGAACGGACAGACGGTGGCCGACCTGCCGCGCAGTTTTTTAAACTCCAACGGGACGGCAAAGCATACCGCCGTTCGCGTCCCCGCGTATCCCGCATACGGCGGCCCGGAATTTGCCGGCTCCGCCGGAGAGCGGCTGCGCAGCCTTGCCGGGGACCTGCGTTTTTGTTCCCAGCGGGGTTTGGGGGAACGGTTTGACGGCTCCATCGGAAGCGCGAGCGTTTTGATGCCGCGCGGCGGCAAATATCAGCTGACGCCCGCGCAGGTGATGGCGGCGCTCCTCCCCGCGGAAGGGGACGTGCAAACCTGTTCCCTTATGTCCTTCGGCTGCGACCCGCATCACGGGAGCGTCAATCCGTACACCGCGGCGGAGTACGCGGTTACGGTTTCCGCCGCGAAGCTTGTCGCCGCGGGGTGTTCGCCCGACAAAATCTGTCTTTCCCTGCAGGAGTATTTTGAGCGCTTGCGGAAAGAGCCGCTTCGCTGGGGAAAGCCCTTCGCCTCGCTCTTGGGCGCGCTGCGGGCTCAGCTCGACCTCGGCATCGCGGCCGTGGGCGGGAAGGATTCCATGTCCGGCTCCTATTTGGACCGCGACGTCCCGCCCACCCTGATTTCCTTTGCCGTCGCCCCCTGCCGGGCGGAGCTTGTCCTCTCCCCCGAATTCAAGGAGCCCGGCCGCCCCGTCGTGCTCTTCCCCGGCGGCACAAAACGGGAGCTTAAAAAAAGCTGGGACCTGTTTTGCCGGCAAAACGCCGAGGGCAAAATCCGCGCCGCCTGGGCGGTTGCCGAGGGCGGCGCTGCGGAAGGCCTTATGAAAATGGCATTCGGCAACGGGATCGGTTTCCGGTCCGAATCCTTCCTTTCCGTTCCGCTCTTTTGTCCGCTCCCCGGCGCCATTCTTGCCGAGTGCACCGAAGCGATTCCGGGCACGATTCTGCTCGGGTATACTTCGGAGCTTCCCGAACTTACGCTCGAGGGCGACACGGTTTCTCTTGACGATCTGCGCTCCATCTGGGAAGGCAGATTGGAACCCATATTCCCGACCCGGACGGAAACGCCGGAAGAGATTCCCTCCGTCCCGCTTTATACCCGACGCCCCGGGGCGCGCAAATCCCCAGCGGCGGCCCGTCCCCGGGCGGTTATTCCCGTTTTCCCGGGCACCAACTGCGAATTCGACACGGCGGAAGCCTGCCGGCGGGCGGGCATCGAGCCGGAGATTCTGCTGATTCGAAATCTGACGCCCGCGCTATTGGACGAATCCGCCGCGCAGCTGCAGCGGTCGATTCTGCGCAGCCAGATTCTGATTCTTCCCGGCGGCTTTTCCGGCGGGGACGAGCCGGACGGCGCGGGAAAGTTCATCGCCGCCTTCTTCCGCAACCCGCGCATCGCGGACGCGGTTTCCATTTTGCTGCGGGAGCGCGACGGGCTGATTCTCGGCATCTGCAACGGATTTCAGGCCCTGATTAAGCTCGGGCTTGTCCCGTTCGGCGAGATCCGCCCGATGGACGCGCATTGTCCCACCCTTTCCTTCAACCGGATTGGCCGGCATCAATCCCGGTATGTCACCACGCGCGTCACCTCGGTTCGGTCGCCCTGGCTTTCGCTTTGTGAACCGGGTGAGCTTCATACCCTTCCGGTGTCGCACGGGGAAGGCCGATTTATCGCGGAGCCGGAGCTTCTCGCCCAACTCGCGGAAAACGGGCAGATTGCCACGCAGTACACCGGCCCGGACGGGATGCCCTCCATGGATATCGACCATAACCCGAACGGCTCCTTGTGGGCGGTGGAGGGCATTACGAGCCCCGACGGG
>DCTG01000141.1 GCA_002329245.1 Clostridiales bacterium UBA1446 | reverse complement strand
CCGCCGCCCACACGGGCGAACAGAGCCATAAAAGAAGCGCCCATGCCGAACATGACCATGGTGCCGGCGATCTGAGCGGCGTCGAAATGCGCGATATACTTCAAAATGTGGAACCATACGGAAATATCAAGAATGCCTAAGCCGACCACGGTGAAGCCCATGACGGAACCGGAAGAAAACGCAACGCGAAGCCCGCGGTTGAGGCTTTCATGCGCAGCCTGCGCGGTGCGGGCGTTGGAGGAGGTTGCGATTTTCATGCCGATGAATCCGGCAAGACCGGAATAGCAGCCGCCGGTGAGGAAAGCAAAGGGAACGAACCAGTTTAAGAGTTTAACCGCAGCGAGAATAATCAGAATGACGAATACAACGACAAAAATTTTCGCCACTCCGCTGTACTGACGCCTCAGATAGGCGTTGGCACCGGCGCGGATGGCGGCCGCGATTTGCTTCATGAGTTCGGTTCCCTCGGAAAACTTTAGCACCTTGCGGCTCTGCACGAATGCGAACAGCAAAGCCAAGAGGGCGCCGACAAATCCGAGCCAGAACAGACTTGACATGTTATACTCCACTCCTTTGTAGCATTGCATGGTTTATTGACCATGTATAATCTTAACCAGATGAGCCAATGAATGCAAGACTTTCTGCAAAAACGCGGCCGGTTTTTCCCTTTTACACGAAGGGAATGAATTCTTTACCGGCGTCTCCATGCATTTCGACTAAAAAGGATTAAAACGGGAAAAAATTCAAGACGGCCGATCAGCATGCAAAAGGATAAGGTAATCTTGCTCAGGTCCGAAAAAGCGGAATAATTGCCGGTCGGGCCTATGGATTCCAGTCCGGGGCCTATATTGCTCAGGCTCGCAATGACGCCGGTCACCGTGCTGGTAAAGGGGAAATTGTCGAGCGAGACGATCAGGCTGGCAAACAGGAAAAGAAACACGTAAACCGACAAATAGACGGAAACGCCCTTGAGCGTGGCTTCCTCCACAATGTGCCCGTCAATTTTGATCACCTGATACGAGCGGGGATGTATGCTTTTGCGGATTTCCCGCGAAAAGTCCTTAAACAGCATCAGGATGCGGGAGACCTTGATGCCGCCGCCGGTGGAACCGGCGCAGCTGCCGCAGAGCATGAGGCCGATCAGCAGAATTTTGGATAATTCGGGCCAGAGGCTATAATCCGTTATCGCAAATCCGGAGGTGGATAGGATGGAGGCGACCTGAAAGAAGGAATGGCGCAGGGCTTTCCCCGTGCTGCCGTAAAGGGGGCTCACATTCAGGGTTACGAGGAAAACGGAAACGGCAATGATCGAGAGGTAAAGGCGAAGCTCCTCGCTGCGCAGCGCGGAACGGATCTTTCCGCCGATCATAAGAAAAAATACGGTAAAGTTGATGCTGAATAGGATCATAAAAATGGATATAATGATTTCGGCGGCAGGATTGCCATAGGAGGCAATGCTGAGGTTTCGGACCGAAAAACCGCCGGTTCCCGCCGTGGTGAACGTGGTGACTACGGCGTCGTAAAGCGGAAAACCGGCAATCAGAAGGGCGGCGGCCTCAAGCGCGCTCAGGACGACATAGATGGCATACAGGATTTTTGACGACTGTCCTGACTTGGGAACCAATTTGCTGGATTGCGGCCCCGGGTTTTCCGCGTCCATCAGATAGTGGGCGCGTGCGCCTAAGGAGGGGAGCAGGGCGAGGGTAAGAATCAAAACGCCCATGCCGCCGATCCATTGCGTAAAGGAACGCCAGAAAAGAATGCCTTTCGGCAGCTCCTCCACGGCGGCAAGTATGGTGGCTCCCGTTGTGGTGAACCCGGAGATGGATTCAAATAGGCAATCGACAGCAGAGGGGAAATAACCGGAAAAGTAAAACGGCAGCGCCCCGAAAAGGCTGGTGAAAAGCCAGATGACCGCGACGGCGGCGAGGCCGTCCCGCGCAAAAAATCCGGTTCTGCTCGGACGGAAGCGGGAGAGGCAAAACCCCGCCGCGGCCGTAATCAGGATGGAAAAGAGCATAGGCCGCGGGCTTTCCCGGCAGAGCAGGGCCACAAGAACGGGCAGCAGCATCAAAACGCATTCCACCAGAAGCGTTTTGCCGGTTATCTTGAATACAAGCCTCAGATTCATATCCTTAGGATTCCTCCCTGATGAACGCGTTTATGCCTCTCCCTCGAAAATATCATTTAAATCCACGATGGAACGCCTGGTCGAGACAATAATCACGCTGTCGCTCTCCTGAATGCAGGAATCTCCGTCCGGAATCCGTATCATTCCGTTGTGCACAAGAGCCGCAACGATAACGTCCTTTCGGAGTTTCAGTTCCCGGAAGGGCACGCCAAGGTTTCGGGTATCCGCCTTCACAATGAATTCCATTGCTTCCGCGCTGTTTCCGGCAATCTTGTAAAGCGCCTGCATCACGCTCCCCTTGGACTGCTGCATGCCCCGGACGGTCCGCAGGATATGGCCCGCGGTAATCAGCTTCGGGCTGATAATGCTGTCCACACCGGCGGCATGCGCCACGGCGTCGTAATTTTGGCGCGTAACCTTGGCCACCACCTTGGGAACGCCCATCTGGATTGCGCAAAGCGCGGTAATCAGATTGGATTCGTCCTGGTCGGTCAGAGCGACGAATGCGTCGGCAGCCTGCAGGTTTTCCGCTTCCAAAAGGGATTGATCGGTGCCGTCCCCGTGAATAATCAGCGTATTGGCGGAAAGCGTTTCGCTCAGACGCCGGCAGGTCTCCTCGTCCCGCTCGATGATGGTGACCCTTTTGTTGATCTGTTCCAGAAAACGGGCCAGGTAGTAAGCGATTCGTCCCCCTCCGGTGATAAAGACATTTTGGGTTTCCCGCTTGATTCGGCCTAAGGATCTGAAAAAATGCGGGATGCCGATAAAATCGCCGATCACATAGATCTGGTCTCCCGGATGAAACACGGAAGACCCGTTTGGGATATAGGTCACGCCTTTGTGTTCGGCGGCGCAAAACAGAATGGAGGCTTTTTTCAGCCGGGAGGAAAGGGCGGAAAGAGGCTGCCCGACGATGAAGTCGCCCTCCTGGGCGTGAAAGCCGACCAGTTCCACACGCCCGCGGTAAAAGGTTTCAATATTGTCCGCGGAAATCGGGAAGCGGAGCAGCCGCGTGATTTCCACCGCGGTGGAATATTCGGGGTTAATCGCCATATCGATGCCGAGATTTTCCTTCAAAAGGGGAAAGTCGGCAGAATAATCCTTGTCACGGATCCGGGCGATCGTATAGTTCGCCCCAAGCCGCTTGCCTGCGACGCAGCAGATCATGTTGACTTCGTCTAAGCTTGTCGCGGCGATCAGAATGTCGGCGCTCTGCGCGCCGGCCTCGCGCAGCGTGGCAATGCTGGCGCCGTTTCCGCGTACGCACATGACGTCCAAGGTGTTCGACGCCCGCTCAAGAGCCGTTTCACTGCTATCTATGATAATCACATCATGCTTTTCCGCCGAAAGGTGTTCCGCAAGGGTATACCCGACCTTTCCCGCGCCGACGATAAGAATTTTCATACAGCTCGTCCCTTCTCCGAACGCTTCCGATTTGGATGCCTTGATCCCCATCATTATATCTTTTTCCCTTAAATATGCAAGCGGGAAAACGAAAGGCTGTTTTTACCAACTGCCGCTTGCTTTTTTACAGGTCAGCAAGTATGATGAAGAGAAAGGGATTCTTTTTCTGCAGACATGTCCCTCGATGGCTTGCGTAAGACCATGCTCGGCCGCCCGATTCAGACTTGAAACGGAGGAACTGAATGACTACGGAAAGAAAATGGGCAGTCATTGTCAGCGTGCTTTTTGTGGCAATGTTTTTGGCGCTTGTGTACATTTGTCTGAAATACCTGGCGGTCTGGCTCTTGCCTTTTATCATTGCGGCCGTTATCGCGGCCATCCTTCAAAGACCGATCAACTGGATTTTGCGCCACAGTCGAATCAACCGGAAAGTTGTGGCGCCCGTCGTCACGCTTTTTATGCTGCTGCTGGTAACCACGCTGATCGTGCTGCTCGGAAGCAAGCTGATCTCCGGCGCGATTGAGTTTGTCGCAATCCTTCCCACCTGGTTTCAGCAGACGGCGCCCTTGGTGATCGACGCGTTCAATGAAGCTCTGGAAGGGCTTCTCGTCCGGGCTCCGGTGGAATGGGAATCCGTAATGCGTGAAATGTTCACCAACATTACCATGGATATTCAGGGATGGCTGCTTTCGTTTTCGACCCGTATTTTAGGCTGGGCCGCGAACCTTGCCACGCGGCTTCCCTCTTTGCTGATCGGATTTTTGATTACCTTGGTCGCCACTTTTTTCATGACCTCGGATTTCAACAAGATCAAGCAGTTTATGAAAAAGCAGATACCGGAAAAGTATAAAGCGATGGTCAGCGGCGCGTGGAGCTCTTTCTGGATCACGTTCATAAAAATGATCCAGTCCTACCTTCTGATCATGTGCATTACCTATGTTGAGCTGACCATCGGGCTTGTGCTTTTACGGGTTCAGTATCCGTATATTGTCGCCGCTTTGATTGCGTTGGTGGATATCCTTCCGGTGGTTGGTACGGGAACCATATTAATCCCCTGGAGCGCTTTGGCTCTGCTGACCGGCAACCTTTGGTTCGGTTTCGGCCTTCTGCTGATTTATGCGTTCATCACAATCGTGAGGAATATCATCGAACCGAGAATCATCGGAAAGCGGATCGGCCTGTATCCGCTTGTGACCCTGATGGCCATGTTNNTTGGGGTTATTCGGTATGTTCCTCTTCCCCCTGATGCTGATTCTGCTGAAAAAAATGCAGGCGGAAGGTCTTGTCGCCATCTGGAAGGAATAGCGTGTTTATCGGTCATTTAACGGAAGAAACGGGGAGCGGACAGTATGTCCTCTCCCCGTTTTGTGCTATACACGAAGATTACTTGAGGCCGTTCTCGTAGGCCTGAATCTTTTTCTTCACCATCTGGCCGCCAATGGAACCGGCCTGGCGGGTGGTCAGGTCACCGTTATAACCCTGCTTGAGGGTTACACCGACTTCAGCGGCGGTTTCCATCTTGAACTTATTCAGAGCTTCACGAGCGTTCGGCACAAGAGCCTGATTGGAGTTGTTGGAAGCCATCTTGTTGCATCTCCTTGCGTTTTAAAAAAGTAGTTGGATTTGCATCCGACCATATCATAACCGCGCGAAGTTTTGTATATTCAATTTTTCGGCATGTAAATGCTTCTAAAACAGGGGGTTTTCATAACGGAATCTCATTTTTTCCGCGGCAGATTTTGTCAGTTTTTTTGTTTGCCGTCCGTCACATATATAAATGTATGTGTCCTGTTTATGATAAGCGTTTTTTCCGTTTTCATGCGAAACGAATGAAACGGCGTTTCGGAGACCATAGGGATTTCATTGCCGCCTGCGGCTTCTTAAAGTACCGGATAAGAAACCGTCCCCCGCGGACGGCGGGGGACGGGGAATCGAAGCTCCGTTTAGCTCAGCAAAGTCAGGATTTTGGCAACCGCGCCCTTGGTGAGCTCTCCGGACGGCATGATGTTGTTCTGGTAGCCTCCGACCACGCCTAGCCCGGAAAGGACCTCGACATAGGGAAGGGCCCAGGCGGGAACCGAGGCGGAATCGTTGAAAGACAGCGGCGGCACGAGATAGCCCTTTTCCATGGTCCGGCCGATAATCGTCATGGCTTCCGCCCGGGTGATGGTTCCGGAAGGCTTGAACAGGAGCTTTCCGTTTTCGCTGCTGCCCTGTATAATGCCGAGGGCATACATGGCGCGCGCGGCCGGAAGCGCCCAGTCCGCGATGGAAGCCGCGTCCTGGAAGGGAAGCGCGACATCCTGATACAGCGAGGGGTCGACCCCCAAAAAGCGGGTCATGATGACCGCGAACTCCGAGCGGGTCATGGCTTTATCCGGCTGATAGACGATTTGATCGTTGATCCTTGTGCCGGTGACGATGCCCCGGGAGAACAGGTAATCGGCATAAGGCTGCGCCCAGTGTCCCGAGATGTCGGACAGCACGCTGATGACGGAGGCGGTCTGGGGGATTTCCAACGAGCTGCGGGCTAAGTTGCCGCTCCGGTCCCGGACGGTCAGCGTGACGATATGGGTTTGCCCGTCGGGGACGGGGAGAGCGGCCGAAAGACGACCGCTTTGCTCGTCATAGGAGAAGGAGAGCGGCTGCCCGTCGAAGGTCAGCTTGATTGCGTCCGGTTTGGGATATCCGTCCATGTCGTCGTACAGGTCCGCCGAATAATTCGTCTCGTTCCGAGAGACGGAGAGGATGGGCGCGGTGTTGTCCGCGAAATCGCCGTTTGCCGCCGTGATGTGGTCGAACCAAAGAGTTCCGGAGGATTTCTTTCCGGCCGCCTGGATTTCAAATCCGTAAAAAGATACGGCGTCGGAAGGCAGCTCGGCGGTCAGGGGCCGCCATCTGTCGAAGTCGAGCGAACCAAGGGCGGTCAGGGTTTCCGCGCCGGACGCGTTGCCGGTAAGGATGCCGAGCGTATTTCCGGAGCCGTCGCCGTATACCCAGGCGGACAGATGGGTAGCCGCGGCGGGCAGAGCGAGGGAGGCGGGAACAACGGAGCGCCCCGCGCTCGTCAGATCATAGGCCGCCCGCAGACTCCGATGTCCGCGCTGCACCCGGTCGGCGCGGGTTTCCGCGGTCGCGGAAGCGGTATCGCCGTCTCCGAGAATATCAGAAAAATCATTTTCAAAATCCGCGAGGGTGAAGACGCTCGATTCAACACGAACCGGGAGGCTTACGGCAAAGCTGCCCGCGCGGACGGTAAGGGTGCCGCTGCCGCGCTGCGGCGAAGCGGTGAAGAAACCGTCTTCGCTGATGGAGCCTGCGTTGCCGTCCAAACTCCAGGTAAAGCAGTTGTCCTGTGCGACGAGAGTGAGGTTTTTATATTTGGCCGCGGCCCCTAAGTCCATGGATTTTCCGGGCGCCACCGTCAGCTCCGTCACCGCCGCTCCCGAATCCTGCTCGAAAACGGAGATCCGGTCCGGCGAGCCGATTACGGTTACCTGCGCGCTGCCGGCAATCTGACCGGCCTGGGCGGAAATCTGCGCGGTGCCGGAGGAACCGGCCTTAAAGACACTGCCCGCAACGGTGCCGGAACCGGTTGCGGTAAAGCTGAGGCCGGACGGCAGAGCCGCGGGACGGCAGTTTGCGTCAATGGCGAGAGCGGAGAGCGGGAGTGCCGCCCCGCTGAGCAGAAGTGTTCCGTTTGCCGGAAGGTAAAGCGACGCTGCGCTTCCGATTTCGGTTTTCGGCGCGACGAACAGGATAGAGTTGCTCAGGGCGCGTTCCTTGCTCTCGGAAGGCTTGTTGGTTATGCGGAAGGTCTCGCTGCCCGGCATCGATCCCCCGATGGCCGTGGAACCTCCGCCATCCAAGCAGATCGCTTCTTCGCACCCAAGCTCGATGAGCCTCTGGGCGACCTGGCTGAGCGTTGCGCCGATGCTGTACCCGCTTTGACGGCCGTCTATGGTATAGATAAGCAGGGTTCCGTCCGGGCGCAGGCCCGCCGCGGTGCGCGGCGCGGAGGTGCTGTCCGTGTGCTGCACGGGATTCTTAGCCGTTACGAGTTTATACAGCGCCCCGATTGCGCATTTGGCTTCGTTCCATACGGGGTCTTCCGTGCTGGCCGTGATGCTTACCTGCTGCCCGATTTGGAGGGTGCGTAAAAAGGCAAGCGCGCCCGAAGTGTCCTTTGCGTTTACGGACAGCACAATCCGTCCCTGCTCTATGGGAATCGCGCCCGTTGACTCGAAGATCTGCTCCACCGAGGCGATGAGAGGTTTCCCCAAGGCAAGTCCCGGACTATCGTCCAAAACGCGTAAAACGACGTCCACACCGGCCTCGGTATTGCAGGTGGTGGCTGAAAAGTCGGGCGTAAAAAGTGAGATCCCTTCCTTGCCTCTGACCTTGTTTACGGAGGAAACGGGCAGGGTCAGATCCCCGGTCTGTAACGTTGTCGTGAGGTTTGGCTGGCCGATGAACGCGCTGCCGTCCGCCCGGAAGCCAAGCGCGTAAGTATAGGCGGGAGCGGAGGTGCGCAAAATCCCGTTTGTTATGACAAGTCCGATCGGCACGCCCGTGGAAGTGTCGAAAAAGTCTCCGTTGACAGCCGCCACAACCCGGTATCCTTCCGCTTCCAGCGCCTGCGCGGAAGCGGAGAGCGTGGCGGTTTTCGTCATATGCCCGCCGAACGAGACGACGGGGGAAACGGAGCTGTTCGGAGAATAGACAATATACTGCTCCTGGCGCAGGTCGGAATAGTAATTGCTCCATAAAGCGGAATGTACCAAGGAAGTGCCGGCGCCCAACTGCACGGCGGATGAATGAATATCGTCGCCCAAAGCGACGGAAGCAAAGGCCGCGGGGGCCATGGAGAGGAGCAGGGATATCGAGAGCAGGGATGCAGTCATTTTATGCAAAAAGGGTTTTCGCATATGTTCCTCCATTTCGCATTGTGGCAGGCAAGTATTGACAAGGTACATGTTAGCATGTTTTACCTTTAAAGTAAAATGGAAATAACAAGAAACAGCATAACGGATTCCCGTGAGGGAATACTATCGAAAAATAGTAAGCTGTGGATAGGAAGCGGGTTGGGGGAAAAGTTGTGAACATGACGAACGAAGAATACCGTAATTATATAAAGGAAAAAGAGAAGGAAAAAGCGTCTCCCATCGGAAAGAATCTCGCGGCCGCGTTCGGCGTGGGAGGGCTCATCTGCCTATTAGGACAGGCGCTCATCAACATGTACCGGGGATTCGGTCTGAATCTGGAAGAGGCCGGCGCGGCCGCCTCCGTCAGCCTGATTTTTTTAAGCGCGCTTCTGACCGGGATCGGGGTCTATGACAAAATAGCCAAATACGGCGGCGCCGGAACGCTCGTCCCCATTACCGGATTTGCCAATTCCATCGTTTCTCCCGCAATGGAGTATAAGAGCGAAGGACTTATTCTCGGTATGAGCGCGAAGCTTTTTACCGTAGCCGGTCCCGTGCTGGTATTCGGTATCAGCGCGTCCGTCCTGTACGGCATCCTTTTAAAGCTGTTTACCTGAGCGAAAGCGCCCGTTGGGGAACGGGCGTCCGGGAAGTCTCGGAGCGGATGAAGCGGAGCCTTCTCCCGCAAGGGAGCGGATCAGAAAAGTATTTGCTTGACAAGTGGAAAAAGCGTTGTTATACTTTATAAGCCGCTTTAAAAGGGTATCCCTGCCGTTTGAGAAACGTCGGGGAAAAAGACGGGCCAGCCCCGCACCCCGAGAGCGAGACTCAATTTTGGAAGGTGCAAGGTAAAATGCACGCAATTATTGAAACCGGCGGAAAACAATATAAGGTGGCAGAGGGAGACGCTCTGTACATCGAGAAATTAAACGCGGAGGCCGGCCAGTCCGTTACATTTGACAAGGTTCTGGCGATTTTGGACGGAGAAAAAGTCGTTTTCGGAACGCCGTATGTGGACGGCGCGGTTGTGAACGCCTCCGTCATGAAGAACGGAAAAGGCAAAAAGATCAGAATTTTCAAGTATAAGGCGAAAAAAGGATATCGCAGGCGTCAGGGACACAGGCAGCCGTATTCGAAAGTTGAAATTGGGAAAATCACGGTGAAATGACCACCCTATCGTTTCACATAAAAGACGGCAGAATCACCGGATTTGACTGCACGGGTCACAGCGGGTACGGCAAGGCGGGCGGCGACATCGTATGCGCCGCAATTACCAGCGCCATTCGCCTCACGGAATGTGCAATCAACGATGTGCTTGCGGCGGGAGCGGTGGTTTCCGTACAGGAGAAGGAAGCGGAGTTGACATTCCGGCTTCCGGAGAAATTGGAGCGGGAGACGGAGGACTTTTGTCAGACGCTGCTTACGGCCATGATGGTCTATCTGGATCAGCTCCATCAGGAATATCCCGAAAACATAACCGTTTTGGAGGTTTAAACCATGTTAAATATCGGTTTGCAGTTATTTGCGCATAAAAAAGGAATGGGTTCCACCCGCAACGGCCGCGACTCCAAGTCGAAGCGTTTGGGCGTGAAACGCGCCGACGGCCAGTTTGTGCTTGCGGGCAACGTGCTTGTACGTCAGAGAGGCACGAAGATTCACCCGGGAACCAATGTGGGCATCGGCAGCGACGATACGCTTTTCGCGCTGAAGTCCGGACGCGTCCGCTTCGAGCGGTTAGGCAGAGACCGCAAAAAGGTCTCAATTTACGAGATTGCTGAGTAAAGACCGGATAGCGGCCCCGAACATAGTCGTTCGGGGCCTTTTCTCGTCGGGGAGGGAACTATGACCCAGTTTATCGATACGGCAAAAATATCGGTTCAGGCCGGCCGCGGCGGGAACGGGGCCGTTTCTTTCCATCGGGAAAAGNNGGCGGACCCGACGGGGGAGACGGCGGCCGCGGCGGTGATATTGTTCTGCAGGCGGACAGCCATATGTCCACTTTGATGGATTTTCGCTACAAGCGCAAATACGCGGCGGAGGACGGTGCGCCCGGCGGGGGAAAACGCTGCTCGGGACGCGACGGCGCGTCGCTTACCATCCGGGTCCCGGTCGGAACGGTGGTGCGGGACGCGGAAACGAATGAGATTATCTGCGATATGTCGCGGGAAGGCACCTTTGTTCTGGCCAAGGGTGGGCGCGGCGGCTGGGGGAATACGCACTTTGCCACCCCGACGCGTCAGGTGCCGAATTTTGCGAAATCCGGCCTTCCGGGCGAGAGCAGGGAAGTGATTCTTGAACTGAAACTGTTGGCGGACGTCGGCCTTGTCGGGTTTCCCAACGCCGGCAAGTCCACGCTTTNNGTGGGCTACACCAACGCCGGCAAGTCCACGCTTTTGGCCGCCCTTTCCCAGGCCAGGCCGAAAATCGCCAATTACCCCTTTACAACGCTCTTCCCCAATCTCGGCGTGGTCTACGTCGGGGAGGGTTCCTCCTTTGTAATGGCCGATATCCCCGGCCTCATTGAAGGCGCGGCGGAAGGGGCCGGCCTCGGCCACGATTTTCTCCGCCATGTTGACCGCTGCCGCCTGCTTGTACAGGTGGTGGATGCGTCCGGCAGCGAAGGAAGAGACCCGGTCTATGATTTTGAAGCCGTCGGCAGCGAACTTGCGCAGTACAGTCCCGAACTGGCGCGGCGCCCGCGCATTGTCGTCGCCAACAAAACGGACCTCATTGAAGACAGAGCCGCGGTAGAGCGCCTTAAAGCGCGCGCCGGGGAGCTCGGATATCCGTTTTACGAGATATCCGCCGCCGGCCATATCGGCCTTAAGGAGCTTGTCTCGGCAATTGCGCTTCTGCTCCAGCGCCTGCCGCCGATCAAAGTGTACGAGCCGGAATTTGTTCCCCGTCCGCCGGATGCGGAGCTTGACCGGACGTTTACAATCCGGCGGGAAGGCGGCCTTTGGACGGTGGAAGGGCCTTGGCTGGAAAGGCTCATGTCCGATATCAATTTCGGGGACTACGAGTCCCGGAATTATTTTGACCGTATGCTCCGTGCCTCCGGCCTTTTCGACCGGCTGGAGGAGATGGGGATCAAGGACGGGGATACCGTCAGCCTGTACGGACTGGAATTTGAGTACCAGAGATAGACCCGGCTTTGCGGGTATGCCTTTGGGAACGTCGGGAATCAAAAAAAGAGGCGCACCGCCCACGCGGAGGCGATAAACCCGGCCAGGTCCGCGCACAGCGCGGCGGGCACCGCGTAACGGGTCTTTTGTACGCCGAGTCCCCCAAAGTACACGGCGATGGTGTAAAACGTGCTTTCGGAAGAGCCTAGCATCACGGCCGCCGTGCGTCCGATCTCGGAATCGGGGCCGAAGGTCTGGATCAACTCCGCGCCGATCCCAAGCGCGCCGCTGCCGCTGATGGGGCGGACCAACATCAGGGCGGCCGTTTCCGTCGGCAGGCCGAGAAAATGGAGCAGCGGGGACAAATACTGCACGGCAAGCTCCAAAGCCCCCGAAGCCCGCAGCATATAAACCGCCGTCAGCAAGCCCAAAACGGCTGGGAAAATGCGGACAATGAGGCCAAGTCCTTCCTCAACGCCCTGCAGCAAAGCGCCGTATACGTCCACGCGTCTGCCGAGTGCAAAAAGAGCGGTTCCTCCGATAATCAGCGGAACAAGAAGCGAAATAACCGTATTCATTCCCATTTTCTCCAAAGCCGGCTGCACACTTTCGCTGCGGCAATCCCCGCCGAGACGGAGATGGCGGAAGCGAGCCAGACGGCGGGCAGAATGTCAAACGGGGCGGCCGCCCCGGCGGCTGCCCGGATGCCGGCCACCGTGGCGGGAATCAGCTGGATGGAAGCGGTATTGCAGACAACAAGCATGCACATTTCGTCGGAAGCGACGCCCCCCGCGGTGCGGTTCATGGCCTTTGCCGCCCGGATGCCCATGGGCGTGGCGGCGTTCCCGAGTCCCAACAGATTCGCGGATACATTGGCGGAGAGCGGCGTCATGACAGTTTCATCCCTGCGAAAGCCGGGGAAAAGAAGTCCGAGCACCGGCCGCAGTAGACGGGAAAGCCCCGCGGCGATCCCGGCGCGCCGCATAATTTCCATCAGACCCGACCAGAGGCAAAGAGCGCCCGCCATGTACAGACAGAGATTGACCGCGGCGGCGGCTCCTTCCAGGGAAGCGGAGGCCACCGCGTCCCCCCGGCCCGTCGCGGCGGAGCAAATGACGGCTGCGGCTACCATGATGACCCAGATGACGGACATTGCCATATAACCTGTCCCTCCCTTCTTTTTATATATACGTACAGAAAATGGGATCGAGTACATACATTTATTATAAATTCTAACAAAATATGTATTCATTGTATTAAATCTGTCAAACAATACAAGAATTTTACAAATTCCGGTTGACAAATTACTTCCAGATGGTATACTGAATAAAGTAATGATGCTTTTATGCACAGAAACGGAAAACGAAAGAGGAGAAGAAAAATGAAATCAACCGGGATCGTAAGAAAAGTGGATGAGCTGGGCCGCATTGTTCTGCCGATTGAACTGCGCCGAACCCTCGATATTGCCGAGAAAGACGCATTGGAGATCTATGTAGACGGTGCCTCAATTGTACTGAAGAAATATCAGCCGGCTTGCATTTTTTGCGATGACGCCAGGGATGTTATAAATTACAAAGGGAAAAACATCTGCTTAAACTGCATCAAAAGTTTAACTGAGCGCTAATCGCGATTGCCTGCCGGTACATACAAACGAATGACGTGTCGTTTGCGTTTTTTGAAAACGTTCATGACACGTCTTTTGTTTTGTATAATTCGGTTTTACTCCGACTGTTTTTGCAGGGCGGCGTCGTAGAGCGCGTTTTTGGAAAGTCCCGTTTCCTCGGCTGCCTGCCGGACGGCGTCCCGAAGCGAGCGGCCTTCCTCCCGAAGACGTTCCACCCGCTCGAGGGCGGCCTCCGTCGGGCAGGGGGCGGCGACGGTTTTCGGCGCGCCCTCCACCACTAAAACAAATTCGCCGCGCGGCGGATGTTCGGAGTAATACTCCGCCGCTTCCGCCAAGGTCATTCGAAGAATTTCCTCGTGCAGCTTGGTAAGCTCGCGGCAAAGCGCAATTCTGCGCCCCCCGCCGAGCGTATCCCGCAGGTCTTGCAGGGTGGAGAGGAGTTTATGCGGCGCCTCGTAAAACACCAAGGTTCGCGGCTCGTGAAGAAGCTCGTTCAAATGTTCCCGTCTGCTTTTCCGGTTGACGCTCAGAAAGCCCTCGAAGGCAAACCGGCCCGTCGGCAGGCCGGAAGCAGCCAAAGCGGCAACCATGGCGCAGGGACCCGGAACGGATAAAACCTCAATCCCGTTTTGCGCGCACAGGGCGACTAAGGCTTCTCCCGGGTCGCTTATGGCGGGAGTGCCCGCGTCGGTGACTATGGCGCAGCTTTCCCCGGCAAGAATACGCCCGACGATCTCCTGCCCGCGTTCGGCCTGCTTCTGTTTATAATAGCTGAGCATCTGCTTTTTAAGGCCCAAATGATTGAGAAGTTTCAGCGTTACCCGGGTGTCCTCCGCCGCGATGAAGTCTACGGACGATAATGTCTCCGCGGCGCGCGGGGAAAGATCTTTTAAATTTCCGATGGGTGTGGCGACCAAATACAGCTTTCCGGCCATTTTAACCCCTCCCGGTCAGTCCGAATGGGAAACGCCCGCCCGACCGGCGTTCGCGGTTTGTTTCTCCGCTCGGTTCGCGGCTTTGTGAAACAGGAACAGTCCCGCCAAAATAATCAGACCGCCGCAGATTGCTGAAGGAGCCGGCACTTCCGCCAGCAGGATAAAATCCAAAACGGAGGCCAATAGCGGCGTCAAAAACATATAATTTGTGACATCGCCCGTTCTGGCAGCCCGTTTTAAGGCGTTTGACCAGAATACGTAGGCGGCCGCGCTCGGGAAAAAGCCAAGAAAAAGCACGGTCCCGACCTGAAGCGCCGGAGCGGTCAGCAGGGAAGGAAGCGCGCGCGGCAGCAGGGGGAGGAGCAGGAGCGTGCCGGAAAAGATGCTGTATGCGGTGGCCTGAAAGGGCGTGTAGCGCCTCGTAAGAAGGCGCTGGGTCAGGTTGTAGCCGCTCAGGGAAAGGGAAGCGGCCAAGATCCAGAAAATACCGCTGCTCAGGACGATCCCGCCGTCCCACAGGCAGAGAATCAAAACGCCGCAAAACTCCACGGCGGCGGCTACCCAGCCAAGGGGGGGTATCCGCTCCCGCCATAAAAGCAGGGCGAACAGCGCGGTAAAGATCGTCACGGTGGTGAGCAAAACGCTGCTGACCGCCGCGGGAAGGGTTTGGGAACCTAAGTTGAACAGCATGACATAGGCGGAAAAGCCCAAAAGGCCGGAAAGGAAAAACAGGGGAATATCCTTCCGGGCAGGGCGCTTCTCCCTGCGAAGAAGCGCCCAGACAAGCAGAACCAGAGAAGCCGTCAGATAGCGCAGCACGGAGAGGGCCGACGGCGGAAAGTGCTGAAGGGCGAATCTGGTAAGAGGATAGGCGGATGACCACAAAAAGATGGTGCCGAGCGCGAAAAGATGGCAAACGGAGTCGCTTCGGCGGATACCCGTATCTAAGTTATTCTGATTTACCTGCATTTGATTTCCTTTCCCGGCCGCTTCGCCCGTATATTTTTCGAACTTCCGCGGTATCGGACCCGTCGGGGCGGCACAACACCAGCGGAGCGGGAACGATCAGTCCGGGGCGTCCGCCGCGCCGCGCTTCCACCAAGGCAGAAAAGGGACCGGCGTCCGCCTTGTGCTGACACAGGCGCAGGCGTTTTGGCTCCAAACCGGCGCCGCGCAGGGCGCAAAACAGATCGACCAGGCGGTCCGGACGGTAGGTAAGAACAAATCGCCCGCCCCACCGCAGAAGATAAGCGGCGGCGGCAATCAGGTCTTCCAACGTGCAGGTTTGCTCACAGCGCGCGGCCGCCCTCTGCGGAGCGGGAGCGATTTTTCCGCTGCGTTCGGAAAAATACGGCGGGTTGGAAACAACCAGATCATAGCCGCCGGCCGGCAGAACGCCCCGGAGAGTGCGCAGGTCGCCCGGTATAATCCGTCCCCGGCCCTCGAGATGATTGCGGATAAGGTTCTCGGATGCCAGCGCCGCGGCGTCGGGCTGCAGTTCCACGCCGTCCCCGGTGATGTCGGCTCTCCGGCTTAATAATAGCAGCAGAATGATTCCGCCGCCGCATCCCAGATCGCAGATCCGGTCCCCGGAAGAAAGGGGAGCAAAGTCGGACAGCAA
Source organism: Clostridiales bacterium UBA1446 (assembly GCA_002329245.1). Classification (GTDB taxonomy): domain Bacteria; phylum Bacillota; class Clostridia; order Oscillospirales; family Oscillospiraceae; genus UBA1446. Next base: position 16,454 of record DCTG01000141.1, on the reverse strand, counting down.
AACGGCGTCCGTTCCGGGGGGAAACGCCTTGTCCGACTCCAGAAGCCGGATTCCGCCCGGCCAGAGATACTCCGCCTGTTCCATACCGTCCCTCCGCAGGATGTCCTGACTTCTTGCAGAGCGGCCGCCCTAAAAAGCGCCGTAAAGCGAAAGGAGCGCGCCGCCGGCAACTGTTGCCTTATCATACCATACCTGCGGCAAAAATCAAGTGAGCTTCCTTTGCGCTTTTCCCCGCGGACGGACAAACGAGCGTATCGCGCCATTTTCTGCGGGTAGAAAACGGAGGGCCGAAGTATTTTGGGGTTCCCTCTTGAAAATTGGGAGTAGTTGTATTATGATTAGTTTTAGCACTCAGAAGTCAAGAGTGCCAAGNNGATTTACACGCACAAGGAGATTTTCCTGCGGGAGCTGATTTCGAATGCCAGCGACGCCTTGGACAAGCTGGCCTACCGTGCTCTGACGGATGACAGCGTTGGACTGAACCGTTCCGACTTATATATTTTCTTAGCTGCGGATAAAGCCGCGCGCACCCTGACCGTTTCCGACAATGGAATCGGAATGACGAAGGAAGAACTGGAGAACAACCTCGGCACCATCGCGAAAAGCGGTTCCCTTCAGTTCAAGCAGGAGCTGCGGGAAGGGGCAGAGGGGACCGATATCGATATCATCGGTCAGTTCGGCGTGGGATTTTACTCCGCCTTCATGGTGGCCGAGCACGTAACGGTGAAAAGCCGGGCTTTCGGTTCGGAGGAAGCGTGGTGCTGGGAATCCTCCGGCGCGGACGGATATACGATTACCCCCTGCGAAAAGGAGCAGGCCGGCACGGACATTATCATCAAGCTGAAGGAAGACTCGGAAGAGGAAAAGTACGGCCAGTTCCTCGATCCCTATCGGATCGAAAACCTGGTGAAAAAATACTCGGATTACATCCGCTATCCCATCCGCATGGAGATGGAGCGGTCCCGGATGAAGGAACGTCCCGCAGACGCGCCGAAGGACGCACCGCCCGAGTGGGAGACCTATACGGAGGTCAGCACGCTCAACAGCATGATCCCGCTTTGGCAGCGCGGCAAATCCGAAGCGAGCGAGGAAGAGCTCAACACCTTTTATAAGGAAAAATTTGGCGATTACATGGATCCCGTCGCCTGCATCCGAACGAGCGTGGAGGGCGCGGTCACGTATCAGTCCCTGCTGTATGTGCCCGCGCGCGCGCCGTACGACTTTTACACCCGGGATTATGTGGCGGGGCTTCAGCTTTATTCCAGCGGCGTTTTGATTATGGAGAACTGCGCGGAGCTTCTCCCGGACCATTTCCGCTTTGTCAGGGGCGTGGTGGATTCGCAGGACTTCTCTCTGAATATTTCGCGCGAAATGCTTCAGCATACCAGGCAGCTGAAAATCATCTCCGGGAATTTGGAGAAAAAAATCAAGGCCGAGCTGCTTCGCCTGCTGCAGGAAGACAGGGAAAAGTATCTGAAATTCTGGGGCGCGTTCGGCCGCCATCTCAAATACGGTGTCGTCGCCGATTTCGGGACCAAGAAGGAACTGCTTCGCGACCTGCTTCTCTTCCCCTGCACCGGTCAGGATCAGCCCGTCTCCCTCGCGGAATACCTTTCCGGAATGCCGGAAGAGCAGCAATACATCTATTACGCAACGGGGGAGAGCGTACAGCACATCGCGAAGCTGCCGCAGGCGGAACGGATTTTGTCGAAGAACTTCAAAATCCTTTGCCTGACGGAGGAAGTGGACGAATTTGTCGTTCAGACCCTGCAGGAATACGAGGGGAAAAAGCTCAAGTCCATTAACGAGGACGACGCGCACGGGCTGACGGAGGAAGAAAAGAAAGAAGCGGAGCGCCTCAATCAGGAGAACAAGGCCCTGCTCGATTTTCTCAAGGAGACATTGGGGGAGCGCATTAAGGAAGCGCGCATCTCCAAAAAGTTGGTCAGCCATCCGGTCTGCATGACGGCGGACGGGCCCGTTTCAATCGAAATGGAGAAATACTTCAAGAGCCTTGGCACGGAAGCGCCGGACATGAAGGCGGAGCGGGTTTTGGAACTCAACCCGTCGAGCCCGGCCTTCGCGGCCCTCGCGAAAGCGCTGGATACGGACCGCGAGCGGGCGAAAAAATATGCCGAAATCCTGTACAACCAGTCTCTGCTGATTGCCGGGCTTTCCATCGAAGATCCTTCATCCTATGCCGATCTTGTATGCAGCCTGATGCAGTAGAAGACGATTCTCGGAGGGCGTTGCGTGAATGATACCGCATCTTTTATACGTCGTAAACCCGGTGTCCGGGAAGGGACAGGCGAAAACAAGCCTCTTTCCGGTGCTTGACGTTTTTGCCAAAGCCGGATGGATGTCGTCCGTTTTCATTACGCAGGAAAAAGGGGAGGCCGCCCGGATTGCGCAGGAGTATGGGGCGGACTACTCCCTCGTTGTCTGTTCCGGCGGCGACGGAACCTTGAACGAGGTGGTCAACGGCCTCATGCGCTGCCCCGAGCAGCCGCCGCTCGGCTATATTCCTGCCGGGAGCGCGAACGATTTTGCGGCCAGCCACAAGATTCCGGCGCAGCATGTGAAAGCGGCGCGGATGATTATGCACGGCGACCGGTTTCCCTGCGACATCGGAAGTTTCAACGACCGGTATTTTACCTATATCGCCGCGTTCGGCGTGTTTACCGACGTGGCGTACGAAACGCCCCAGGAGTTTAAAAATGTATTGGGTCACTTGGCCTATATCATCCAGGGGATGACGCACCTGCACAACATCACGTCCTATCGGATGAAAATAGAATATAAGGACGAGACCATAGAGGACGATTTTATTTTCGGAATGGTGACGAACTCAACCTCCGTGGGAGGATTCCGGGGGCTCATCCCCAAGGGAATCCATTTAAACGACGGCCTGTTTGAGGTGACCCTGATCAAAACGCCGAAATCGACCGTGGCATGGCAGCGTCTACTGACTGCGCTGATGCAGCAGAAGCTGACGCAGGCGGAGGGATATTCCTTCTCCGCCTCCCGGATTCACTTTTCGTCGTCCGAGCCCGTTCCCTGGACGCTCGACGGGGAGTTTGGCGGAAAACTGAGCGAAGCGCAGGTGGAAAACCGGAAGCAGGCTTTGGTGATCCTGAGGAACCCGGAGCCGGGAAACGCGCTCTGATTCCCGCCGGATTCGCGGCGGCACAGCCGGCAGCGAAATTACCTGAAATTATGGTTGACATGCCGAAAAGTAATAGGGTATAATGACTTTTGCACTCTATTACAGGAGGTATTTGTCCATGTTGCGCACCTATCAGCCCAAGAAACGCCAGCGCTCCAAGGAGCATGGTTTTCGGAAAAGAATGCACACCAGAAACGGACGCAAGGTGCTGGCGCGTCGCAGGGCCAAGGGCCGTGCAAGATTAACCCATTGAGGAAGGCCGTTTTTGGGTGAAAGTCTTTTTAGGGGCGAAGGACGATTCCTTTCGCCCCTGGGTTGTATGCACGGACTTTCTTAAGCTTCAGCCGTGGGGCGAAAGCGTCAAAACGGCCTTGGCTTAAATCGTCTTTTTCCTCTCCGGAAGGAGGCCCGTTATGAAGTATACAGAAGCCCTGAAGCGAAACTATGAATTCAGGCGCCTCTATTCCAAAGGAAAAAGCGCTGCGTCGCCCTATCTTGCGCTCTATGTCCGAAAAAACGGCTTGCATCGCAACCGCCTCGGAATCACGGTGGGAGCAAAGCTCGGGAACGCGGTCAAACGGAACCGGGTTCGAAGACGCCTGAAAGAGATCTATCGGCTTAACGAGGACAAGTTCCGCAAAGGCTGCGACATTGTGATTGTCGCGCGGGTCAAGGCGGTGTACGCAAGGTACGGGCAGCTGGAACAGAGCTTTCTTTCGCTGGCGCAGCGGTTAGGCCTGACCCTTTCCGAAGAGCGGCAGCAGTAATCCGGTTAAACGGAAGAAGGCGCGCGGTATGAAAAAAATTCTTCTTTTTCTGATCCGGATCTACCGGAATTATATATCCCCCATCCGGCGGCCCTGCTGCCGGTTTGTTCCCACCTGCTCGGCATACGCCTTGGAAGCGGTGGAACGTTACGGCGCGCTGCGCGGCGGCCTGATGGCGCTCTGGCGCGTACTCCGCTGCAACCCTTTTTGCAAGGGCGGGTTTGATCCGGTGCCATAACCGGTAATTCAGGAGGTGCATCCGATTGGGACAACTTTGGAACGCGATTATCATTAAGCCATTTTCCTGGCTGCTGCTGCAGTTTTACTATTTCACCGGCAGTTACGGCCTTGCGCTGGTCCTCTTCGCCGTGGTGGCGAAACTGATTCTGCTTCCGTTTTCCATCAAGGGAAAAAAGAGCATGATGCAGATGTCCCGTCTGAATCCGAAGCTGCAGCAGCTTCAGAAGCAGTACGGGAAAGACCGGATGCGTTACAACGAGGAGATGCAGAAGCTCTATAAACAGGAGAACGTCAGCCCGTTGGGCGGCTGTCTCTGGAGCCTTTTGCCCCTGCCGGTCATGATCGCCCTGTATACGGTGATCCGGAAGCCGCTGACCAATCTTATGAATTTGGCCGCGGAAAAAATCGAATTGGTCCGAACGATGCTCACCGATATGGGCATTACGCTGGTTTCCAATCAGTCCTATGAAGAACTCGAGATGGCGCGGTATATTTCGGATCATTTCGCGGCGTTCCGGGCGAAAATTCCGGAGCTTATCGACATTCAATTCAACTTTTTGGGAATCGACCTGTCGCAGATACCGCAGATCAATATCTTTAAGTACGGCTCCTTCACCTGGGCATTTATCGGACTTTTCCTGATTCCGTTCATCTCGGGCGCGACGGCCTTTTTCTCCGCCCGCATCGGCATGAAGACCAACGCGACCTCCACTAGCACGGGAAATGCCATTGCGGACCGCACAAGCAAACAGATGCTGTATACGATGCCCCTGATCTCCGTCTGGATCGGCTTCGTCATGCCGGCGGGGCTTGGCATCTACTGGATCGTCAACAACCTGCTGACCATTCTTCAGGAGTATTTCGTCGGCAGGCGCCTGAAGGCAAAATTTGAAGCGGATGAAGCAAAACGCGCCGAATTGGAGCGGCTCGAGGCGGAAGAAGAAAAGCGCCGCCGGGCCGAGGCCATTGCCCAAAAAGCCTTGGCTGCCAAGACGAAGGGCGGGAAGAAGCAGGCGCAGCAGAAGAAGAGCAAACCGGCTGCGGAGCCCACGACGGATCGGGGGCGTGTGGACAACCGTCCCTATGCAAGAGGCCGGGCATATGATCCCAACCGCTTTGCGGATGAGCGCAATGAAAAGCTTTTAGCCGCGGAACTTTCCATGGAGCAGGACGCGCAGATAGTCCGGGAAGCGGAAGCGATGCCGGCCCCGGGGACGGAAACCGGGGAACCGGCGGTAACGAAGACCGTTTTGAGCCTGCCCGAAGAGGACGGCGGCGAAGATATCGAAGCCGCGGGGGAAGAGGAAGAAGCGGAATATGAAGAGGAATTCGCCGGCGAAGCCGCCGACGAATCCGACGAGGAGTCCGAAGAGGGATCGGACGAGGAAGATAAATAAGGGGGTGTGCCTTATGAATCAATGGATTGAGACCTGCGGAAAAACGGAGGAGGAAGCGATTCAGACGGCGCTGGATCAGCTTGGCTTGGACCGGGATGCGGTATCAGTCGAAATCCTTGAGCGCGCAAAAAGCGGTTTTTTAGGCTTGGGCGGAACCTTGGCGCGGGTGCGCGTCACGTATTCCACGGAGCCGTCCCGGGCGGAACGCCTGGAAGAGTTTCTGACGGGTCTTTTAACGCGGATGAACAGCGAGGCGCGGCCGAAGATCATGGAAAACGAAGACGGCAGCTTTTCGGTTGAATTGGCCGGAGGCAAATTGGGACACCTGATCGGCCGCCGCGGCGAAACCTTGGACGCGATTCAGCAGATTACGAATTATGCCGTAAACTTTGGACAGGAAAAGCGGGTCAGGATTCAGATTGACGCCGAGAATTACCGGCAGAAGCGGGAGGAATCCCTCCAGCGTCTGGCGGAAAAGGTCGCGGGGAAGGTCTCAAAGTACCGCAAGAACGTGATGTTGGAACCGATGAACGCCTACGAACGGCACGTGATTCACGCCGCCCTGCAGGACTGGGAAAACATCGTTACCTATTCGACCGGAACGGAGCCGAACCGCCGGGTTGTGGTCGCGTTCAGCAAAGGCGGACCGCACGCGCCTCTTACCTAAGTTCAGTATAAGACGAAACGTGCCGGATACTGTCCGGCACGTTTTTTTGCGGAAGGCTGCCATCCGTGCGGCGTTTTAGGTTTCTTAACGGCATTTTGAGGGGGAGACGGGAACATGGACGAGCGTAAACAGACGGGCCGTACGGCCGCCGTGGGCTGCGTTGCGGCCTCTGCCGCGCTGTGGGGAAGTCTGGGGGTCTTTTTTCATCTCTTGTCGGCTTACGGGCTTGCGCGCGGCGATATCGTCCTGTTGAGAACGGGGACCGCGGCGGCGGGATTGTTTCTCTTTCTGCTTCTGACGGACAGAAGAAAGCTGCGCATCCGCTTGCGGGATATCTGGATGTTTTTCGGGACGGGGATCTTGAGCTTCTTCCTGCTCAACTATTGCTACCTGTCGGCCATAGAGCGCACTTCGATGTCCGTGGCCGCCGTGCTGCTCTACACCGCCCCCGCGTTCGTCGTCTTGCTCTCCGCCCTATTATTCCGGGAAAGGCTGACAAAAATCAAGGTTGCCGCGCTTTTCCTGACGCTGCCCGGATGCGCCGTCATGTCGGGCGTTCTCGGCGCCTCCGGAGGGTATCCCCCGGCGGGAATTCTGTTTGGCTTGGGGTCCGGGCTGTCCTACGCGCTCTACACGATCTTCGGCAGGCTGGCGCTGCGCAGATATGGAAGCATGACCATTGCGTTTTACACGTTTCTGTTTGCCGCGGCCGCCTCCGTTTTGATCTCGTCCCCCGCGCGGATAACGGCCGCCCTGCAGACGCCCGGCTCCTGGGCCGCGGCGGCCGGGCTGGGGATTTTAACGGCGCTTTTGCCGTATGTGCTTTATACGAAGGGACTTACCGGAACGGGGAACGGAGAGGCCTCCATTATCGCAACCTTGGAGCCGGCGGTTGCCATGCTCCTGAGCGTTCTGATCCTCCGGGAGCCGGTGAACTGGGAAAAACTCCTCGGACTATGTCTGATCTTAAGCGCCGTCGCGCTCATTGGGTACGGCCAGCTGCTCTTCGACCGGGGAAAAGGCGAGCGCCTTCCGCATTCGCTTTCGACATAGAACGCGAAGGCTCTTCATCCCGTTCGGCGGGGAAGGTGCTGCGGCGCGCGGTCAGGATTGACGCAGCAGCAAAGTGCTGAGGGAATAGCCCAAAAGCCGCGCGCTGCGCAGCGCCTCCTGCAGGGAGTTTCCGTGTGTTCCCACCTCGATTAAAAGGGCGCCGGTGCTGACCTGCTGGTTGAAGCGGGAGCTGCGCAGCGTAATGGGGCGGGCGAGGTCGGGCCAGGAGTTGTTCAGCTCGCGCTGCAGCGCGAGGGCAAATTTCAGGTTTTCCTTCCACTTGGGGTGCTTCTGCCCTCCGGCGTCGCTCCCGACCACGAGGAGAAGCTGGGCGACCTTTTCTCCGTCCACGGTGGTGACGGTTTTGTAAATGGTGCCGTCTGTGGAAACAAGGGCGTCCCGGTGCAGGTCAAGCATAACCCGGATGGACGGATATTTTTCCTGATAGGCGAGCATTCCCTTTAACGACCGGGAGTAGGAATTGTTGTATTCCGGATAATCGTAGAGAGTCCGGTCATGAATCACCGAGATGCCGTTTGCCTTCAGTACGGCGGCAAGCTCGTCGCCCACCCGGACCATGTTGTAGGCGTTGTTGTTCGTGCGCGCGGTGTCCGTCTCGGTATACAGGTCCTTTCCCTCCGGGGCATACGCCTCGCTGCCGTGCGTATGGTAGATGAGCACCTGAGGCGCGTCCTCGAGCGAAAGCGACAGAGGTTCCGCGGCAAGCGCGTCCCAGTCAAGCTCCTTTCCGGCGCGGTTATTGAGAAAGACTCCGCCCGCCGAGACGAAATGGGACGAAGTGCCGGGCAGCAGCGTCCGCTCTACAATATGACTGTTGTTCTCCGTTTCCGGCATCGCGGGAATATGGAATTCTTCTTCTCCCTCGTCCTCCAATAGGACTCCCATGTCTCCGTTTTCACTGGCCGGTAAATTTGCCGGCGTGGGGGGATCTTTCTTATCCGCCGTGGTTCGCTCGCTTAAAAAGCTGCCGACCGCGGTTTCCCCGTCTCTTAATAGCACGGCTTCGGCTAAGACGACGGACTGCCACCAGCTTAGCTGCTTCAGGACGCTTTGCTCCGTTTCGGGGCGGCCGAGTTCCGCCCGCAGGGCCGCGGCGACAAAGGACGGACTCTCCGCCAGAGAGGAGAGCAGTTCGGAAGAGAGTTCCGGCTCGGTGGTGGCGTAAAAGACCCAAATCGTCACCGTCGCGGTAAAAAAAGCGGCGGAGCGCCGCAGCAGGCGCAAAATCTGCCCGTCCCGCGGCCGTGTGCGTTTCGCTGTGCGCATGGCTTTGTCCTCCCGTATCGGATACTTTCTTGTGTCCGGTAAAATGTATGCCCGATACGGCTTGGACATGCATAAACGTATGCATCGGGTCCGTCGTTCGTATGAGCCCAACCCGGATGCTCCTTTTGCAACGTTTCCTTTATCTCCATCCCCGCAATATAAGCTCTCCCTTGCGGGGAGCTGTCGGCGGAGCCGACTGAAGGGGGCCTCCTTTTAGGCGCAATCCCCCCATACTGAAAGATATTGGGTACGCTGCCCTCAGCGTACCGCCGTTCTTTTCCCCGCCATTTTCCGTTGCAGATGCTAACGCTGCTGTTGCGCCGGCAGGGCGCGACGACCTCGGCTTGCCGGAGTTTTTCCCATCTCTATTACGCCCCCTTGGAGCGCCGAGGAATTTGAAACAAGAAATCCGGCAAGCGGTAAAACCGCTTGCCGGATACTCTTTTTTATACTTATTTTTTATTCCTTTGTGATGGTTGTTCCTATGCCGCCCGGAATGGTGATGCTCTCGAGCAGGATGCCGTGTTCCTTCCGGCCGTCGAGGATGACGACGCTGCCCACCCCGTTTTCCAGGGCGTGAATGCAGCTGTTGATTTTCGGAATCATCCCGCCGCCCACAAAACCGCTTTCCACCAATTCGGCGGCGCGGGCGACGTTCATATGGGCAATCCGTGTCTTTTCATTGCGGCTGTCCACCAAAATTCCGTTGGTGTCCGTGAGAAAAACGAGCTTGTCCGCGTGTAGGGCTTCCGCCGCCGCGCAGGCCGCGTCGTCCGCGTTGATGTTGAGCGCGCCTCCGTTCCCGTCGTCGGCAACCGGGGAAATGACGGGGAGGATGTCGGCGTTTAAGAGCGTGTGAATGAGATGGGGATTCACGGAGACGATGCGGCCCACCCGGCCGAGATCCGTTTCGCCGTTCTCAAGCGGCTGCGCCCGGAAAAGTCCGCCGTCGCGTCCGGAAATCCCGGCGGCGGGAACGCCGAGCCGGGTCAGTTCGGCGGCGAGGCTTTTGTTGATCTGTCCGGAAAGGGTCATTTCGGTCACTTCCATCGTTTCCGGATCCGTTACGCGGTAGCCTCCCACAAACTTTGACTCGATACCCAAACGGCCGAGCCAGGCTGTGATGGATTTGCCGCCGCCGTGCATCAGGACGACCTTGGCGCCCGCCATATGCAGGGCGGCCGCATCCTGCAAAATGGTGCCGGCTGCACCGGAACGGCCCATGGTGCTGCCGCCGTATTTGATTACGATAATCTTTTTTTCATAGCTTCGGAGCATGGGTAAAAGGTCCATGAGAGAACGGATTTTTTCCATGCCGTCAAGATGGTGCTCCACGTCGTAGCGGTGCAGGGCGCGCATCGCGTACTCCACGTCGGAGGGGCAGGTGACGTAGGCGCGGCCTCTTTTCTGGCGGGTTTCCGCGCCCTTTCCGGTAACCAGAACCACGCTTTCCGCCTCGCAGCCGGCGACGGCGGCCTCGATGGCTTTTCCGCGGTCGGGCAGGATGGAATAGGAGCAGCCGCCCGCCTGCACATACCGCGCGATTTCGCGGCAGATGTCCTCGGCGTTCTCCTCCCCGGGGTCTTCTTCCGTAAGGATGACGCGGCTGGAGTACCGGCCGGCCACTTCGCCGAGGTCCCGGCGCCGTTCCTGCGCTTTGCCTCCGGGACAGCCGAACACAGTCACAATCTCACGGTCGGGATATTCCTCGCGCACGGAATGAAAAAGCCGCTCGAAGCTGAGCCTGTTGTGCGCGTAATCGACAATCACGGTGATTTTGTTATTTGCGTTGGAGTAGACCTCCATGCGGCCGGGCACGCGGGCTTTCATAAGGCCGACGTAGATGCTGTGCTCGGGAATTCCGAGGGCCAGACAGACCGCGATGGCGGAAAGCGCGTTTTCCACGTTGAAGAGTCCCGGCATCGTCAGACGAAATTCCCGGGAGAAGTCGGGCGTGCGCACGCGGAAGAGAATGTCCTGTCCGCTTTTTCGGATATCATGCGCGTAAACGTCCGCGCCTGGGTTTCGCGCCGAAAAGGTGATAACCCGGCTGCAGGCCCCGGCGGCTTTCAAAACCTCGTCCGCCCGTTCGCTGTCCAAATTGACGCAGGCGGTTTCGCTCTGCCGGAAAAGCTTCAGTTTGGACTGGAAATAATCCTCCGGGTCGGGATGCTCCACGCTGCTGATGTGATCCTGTCCGATGTTGAGAAAACAGGCGACGCGAAACCGGACGCCAAGCACCCGGTCATATTTGAGCGCCTGGCTGGAAACCTCCATCCCGAAATATTCGATGCCGCTTTCGGCGGCATGATAAAAATGCCGGTGCAGGTCGAGCGGCTCCGGCGTCGTGAGGTGGGATTCGAAGCGTTCCACGCCGTCCCAGGTGTCAATGGAGGAAATCAGGCCGCTTTTCTGCTTCCCGGCAGACTCCAAAAAGTCGTCCAAAATATACTTGAGAAAATATACCGTCGAGGATTTCCCCTTCGTGCCGGTGACGCCGATGAGGCTCAGCCGCTTCCAGGAGTCGTTGTAAAAAAAGGAAGCAAGCAGCGCCATTGCCCGGCGCACGTCCGAAACAAGAAGGCAGGAAATTGCGGGAACGTCATATTTTTTTTCGCTCACATAGCAGAAGGCGCCCTGCCGGACGGCGTCGCGGAGATACTCCTCCCGGAAATGGGAGCCCTTGCAGATAAAGATCGCGTCCCTGAGGTTTTCGCGGGAATCGCAGGAAACGGCGGAAACCCTCCGCGCAAGAGCGCCCGGGCATATATGCTGCTCGGTCAGGAGATTATTCTCCTGCAAAAGGGCAAGGTAATCTTCTAAACGATATAGGCTTAAGCTCATGGCGTCACTTCCCTCAGAAGTCCCCCGCAGGCTAAAATGGAGCGCTCCGTCAGCACTTCCAGCGCGTCGGTGTAATAGGCGTCAAGCTGCGCCTGAATCCGGTAGCAGGAGAGCTCGGTACAGGCTAAAATCACACCGTCGCACCCGTTTCCCCGCAGCTCGCGGTCGGCTTTCTCAAAGAGAGCGGTGCTTCCCGGAAGACCGCTTTTGATTTCGCTGTAAATCATGTGCATAATCCGCTTCTGGTTTTCCTCGCCCGGCAATACCGGTTCAATTCCGTGTTTGGCTAAGGCGGCCTGATAAAGTCCGCTTCTTACGGTTCCGTCCGTGGCAAGGATGCCCGCCCGGGTTATCCCCTTGGCGGCGGCGGTCCTCGCGGTTTCCTCCACCATGTTTACGAGCGGAATCTTTAGTTCCGCCTGCAGCCTTCCCGCGAAAAAGTGGGAGGTGTTGCAGGGAATGGCGAGGGCGCCGGCGCCGTTTTGCTCGAGGAAGAGAGCGTCCTTTCGCAAAAGGGCGTAAAGCTCCTCCGCCCGTCCGCCAAGGATGGCCTCGGTGCGGTCGGGCATCGTACAGTGGCTGAGGATCAGCATGGGAACATGCTCCTGATCCCGGCTTGCAAGGGTACGGGCGATGACCCGCTGGTAAAAAAGGGCGGTTGCCTGCGGGCCCATTCCGCCGAGGACGCCTAGCGTCTTTTTGGTTTCAGATTCCATAGACTCTCCCGGTTAAAATTTCAGCGCGGCATATACTGCCGGTATTGCTTTCTATACTGCTGCATGAGGCGGGCCAGGCGGAGCCTGCGTTTCAGGCTCATGTCCGGGGGATAATACATCGGGTTTACACTCTGCCCGGCGGAAATCAGCGAACCTATTTTTTCCTGCAGCTGCTTGGAAGGGATATATTTTTTCACAATACCCATGGGGACCACATGCCAAAAGAGCTCCTGGTTGGCTAAGAGGGAGGGCAGCTCCCTGCCGAAGACCCAGTCCTCCGTCACGTACTGCGCGAGATTGTATCCCGCTCCGGTGACGTAGTAATTGCTTCTGCCCTGACGCACGTTGATTTCAAACACCTTGAAATTTCCGTCCCGGGGATCAAGCTTAATGTCGAAATTGGAAAAGCCGACATAGTTCACTGCCTCGAGGAACCGGCGTAGCTTCTCGGAAAGGCTGCGGTTTATTTCATTGAGAATCACGGCGTGGTTGCCGATGCCGTGCGGGCTGTGCTCCTCGAGCAGCACGTGGCCCAGACACATGAGCTTAACCGCCCCGTTCCGGTCGGAGTAACAGGTCATCACGCGCATGGAGGTGTCGTCTCCCGGAACAAAATCCTGAATGATCATGGTGTCCGGATAGCCGGAAGCGTAAACCCGGTCAAGAAAATCCTCCAGCTCGGCGCGGTTTTTCGCAATAAAGACCTTGTTCTGAATGGGAAACGGGTGCTCCCAATAGGCGACCGCGTTCGAAGGCTTGACGACATAGGGGGCGCCGAACGGAAGCGCAAAGGCATGCCCCATCTCTTTGCGGTGAACGAACGTCATGGGATGATCGATGCCGTATCTGTCGCACAGTTCGTAGAACCGTTCCTTGTGCATCAGGTTTTCCATGAGCTGCGCGCCGATATAGGGGACCACGACGTTTTCGGGATACTTGTCCCGGTGCGCCGCGGCAAGCTTTACATAGGCGTCCCCGCAGCCGAGAAGAATAACTTTTTTGTCCGCATGCGCGGCGGCGAAGGTTTGAACATTCCGGACAAACGCCTCCGCCCGGTCGTTTTCCGGCCCCGCCACGACAAGGTCTAAAATCCGGCTGTCGCAGCAGGGGCCGCTGTTGTATTTGGAGAAGACGGTTGCCTTCACGCCGTAGGCCTCGTGGAAGGCGCGGGCCATGCTGTATACGTTGATGTCGCCTCCGAAGAGAAGGGGAACAAAGGGCGTTCTTTCATTCATTGTCCGGGCATCCTCCGAATTGAACCTCAAACCAGGTTTTCCCGTCCGCGCAGTCCGGAGAAGCGGTCAAAAGGCGCGCGCCCGGATGATGAAGGCGAATATACTCCGCCTCCGGCGGGCTGAGGCGGAGCTCTCTGCTCCCGAAAAAGCCGTTCTCAAAGGCGGATGCAAAAAAATCAGAGAAATATGTCTCATGAAATCCTGTTTTTGTCATTCCAAGAATCTCCTTAAACCCGGTTTCCTGCGTTTGCTTATCTATAGACTCTGCGAAGACCGCGGGCGTAAATCGGGTCGATGGAAAAGACCGCCGTGTCGCCGGGAATGCAGTCGATATCCGTCACGTCCACAATGGTCTCCAACATGCCGACCCGGCCGATGACTTTTGCCCGGCTGCCGCCGATCTTTACGGTCACCCTTCTGTCCTCCCGCCAGCGGCGCAGCGCGGCAAACAAACCGGGATCCCGGGTTACGCCCGCGCAGATGCCGTTATAATACCCGATCGGGATTACGGCGACCTTAGTTGGTTTTTTCATGGTAACGAGCAGTTCGTTGCCGACGGTATGCCCCTTCGGAACCCAGCGCACGTCACCGATCGAGACCTCCGCGCTGGCAACGGGCTTCAGCCCCGTCCTTTTTACGGGAAGATGGGTGCGGCCGAAAAAAGCGGAGCCGACGCGCACCGCGTCCAAACGAAGCGTCGGGCTGGTAAACAGGGCCGCGGAGCCGGCCGCGTGGGCGACTCCCGTTTCAAACCCCTCCCGGCGCAAAAGGTTTATCACGTTTAAGAACCGGTCCATCTGCTCCAAGTTGTGCTTTTCCTTCCCGCCGGAATGAATCTGCGTATAGATTCCCGAAATGGCGACGTTGGGAAGGTACCGGTAAAGCGATATGATCTTATCCGTGTCGGTCACCAGAAAACCGCCGTATCCCATTCCGGTATCCACCTGGACATGCGCTTCCGCAATGGTGCTGCGGCTTTCCGCAATCCCGTTGAGCGCAAGGCCCGACTCGTAGGAGCCGATGGTGCAGACCACGTTCAGGTCAATGAGCCGCTCCACCTCCTCGCGGTCCGTTGTGGAGCGGAGCATTAAAATTTCCTCATCCGAAAAGCCGCCTTCGCGCAGGGCCGCGGCGTCCTCCGGTTCGGCGACGGCAAAGCGGACGATTCCCTCTTCCCGGAGCAGTTGCGCCGCTTCCAAGAGTCCCGCGCCGCAGGCGTTTCCCGTAAGCACGGCGTAAATGGGCACGCCCTCCGCCCGCTTTTTGACGATATCGATGTTTTCTTTCAGGCACTGCTTGTCTATCACGAGGGTTTTCATCGGCCATCGCTCCCATCGGCTTGTGTCCGTAGGTAAACATTATAGCATTTGGGCTTTGCTTCCGTCAATGAAACCCGGCCGGAAATGCGGATAAAATTATGGCGGAAAGGGGACCCATTCGCTTGTCAAGCATTTGCGGGAATGCTATAATGAATCATTCAAGATTATGGGATAACCGGAGGTTTTGGATTGGAACGCAACAGAAAACAGCTGACTTCCGGGGAGATCGAGCGCCAGCAGGAATTCATCCGGGCAATCGCGGACATGACCCGGGACAGAGCGACGCCCCCCGCCGCTTTTGTGGACACATACGGCTGTCAGCAAAACGAGGCCGACTCCGAGCGGATCAGGGGCATGCTGGCGCAGATGGGATACCGCTTTACAGGCGAAGAAGCCGAGGCGGATCTGATCGTAATCAACACCTGCGCGGTGCGGGAACACGCCGAGCAGCGGGTATTTGGAAATGTGGGCGCCCTGGTTCACGGGAAGCGGGCGAAACCCGAGCAGATTATCTGTCTGTGCGGGTGCATGATGCAGGAATCTCATGTGGTGGATAAGATCAAGAAATCCTACCGTCATGTGGACCTCGTGTTCGGGCCGCATGCCCTTTGGTGTTTCCCCGAACTTTTGTACCGGGTGATCACCCGCCGCAGCCGCTTGTTCGACAAACGGGACGAGTCCGGCGTGATTGCCGAGGGGCTGCCCGTCGTGCGCCAGTCCAAGGTGAAGGCCTGGGTATCCATCATGTACGGCTGCGACAATTTCTGCTCCTACTGCATCGTGCCGTTTGTACGCGGGCGGGAGCGGAGCCGGGAGCCGGAGCATATCTTGGAGGAAGTGCGGGAGCTTGTGCGTTCCGGCTGCCGGGACATCACCCTTTTGGGTCAGAATGTAAACTCCTACGGCAGGGGACTGGATACGGAAATTGATTTTTCCGGCCTTTTGGAGAAGCTGAACGAAATCCCGGGCGACTTTCTCATCCGGTTCATGACGAGCCACCCGAAGGACGCGGGAAAACGGCTTTTTGAGACGATGGCCAAATGTGAAAAAGTCGCCCCCCACCTTCACCTGCCGTTTCAGGCCGGAAACGACCGGGTTTTGCGCGCCATGAACCGTGGCTACACAAGGGAGCAGTATTTAGAGCTGATCCGTGAGGCGCGCGCGCGCATCCCGGACCTTGTGATTACGTCCGATGTGATCGTCGGCTTTCCGGGAGAGACCACGGAGGAATTTGAGGACACGGTTCGGGTGCTCGAGGAGGTGCGCTTTGACGCCCTCTTTACCTTTCTTTACTCTCCGCGCAGCGGCACGGCCGCCGCAAAACTCCCGGACCCGCTGCCTCCCGAGGAAAAGCAGAAAAACTTCGACAAACTGGTCGCGCTTCAAAACACAATTTCCGCCGAGAAGCACCGCGCTTACGTGGGGCGCACGCTGCGCGTTCTTGTGGACGGAACGGCCGGGGACCAAAGCGGCGTTTTAAACGCCCGCACCCCCGGCGGGCGGCTGGTCCGCCTGTCCGGCGACCCCGCCCTTGTCGGAAGCTTTGCGCAGGTTACGATCACCGGCAGCACGACCTGGGCGCTTTTCGGGGAGNNAGCGCGGCGGACGGATAGCCTTACGAAGCATCCTTGCATCCGCTCCGGCGGATCAATACGGGCAGGAGGTGCCGACTTGGCCGATCTTACCCCCATGCGGCAGCAGTATCAGCAAATCAAAGAGCAGTATAAGGACTGTATCCTTTTTTTCCGGTTGGGCGATTTTTA
>DCTG01000109.1 GCA_002329245.1 Clostridiales bacterium UBA1446 | reverse complement strand
GCGCAGGCCGTTGGTGTTGAGCTGGAAAAAAGAAAACCCTCTCTCCCGGCCCAAGGCGATAATCTCCGGAAGATCGTCCCGAAGCGTGGGTTCTCCGCCCGAGAGCTGGATGTTCACATATCCCGCTTCCCGCCGCAGCAGATCGTACCAGTCCGCAATCTCCGCAAGAGAGGGATCGGGCGAAACAGCCTCCCCGCCCGCCGAAGCAAAACAGAGGGGGCAGACCAAATTGCACCGCGCCGTAACCTCCAGCAAAACGCAGCAGCTGCGCTGGAGATGGTCCGGGCAAAGACCGCAGGAGGCGGGACAGTTTCCGAACGCGGAAGGCTCGAACGACTCCCGCTCCCCGCAGCCCCTCCAGTCGTCAAAATCGGGAGGCCCTTCCCAGACCAGCGTCCGGAAAAAGCCGTGCTCCAAGCAGCTTTTTTCCAGATAGACGTTCTGCCCCTCCTTCACGCGCTCCGCCGGAATCCGGCGCAGGCAGACGGGACAGACGCTGAATGTTTTCTCTCTCACGGCGCTCATCGGCTTGACCGGACGGAGATCAGCTCCGCCACGATGGCCACGGCGATTTCGCCGGGGGTGCGTCCGCCCAATTTGATTCCGATGGGAGAGGATACCTGCCGGAGCCTTTCCGCCGGCACGCCTTCCTTTTGCAGCGCCTCATAGATCAGGTCCCGTTTGGTCACGCTCCCGATCATGCCGATGTACTTCGCGGGGGTTTTCAGCGCCCAGGAAAGCGACACGCGGTCGAAAGAATGCCCGCGGGTCACAATCACGATATAGTCTTCCGGGCCGACGGAAAGCGGCGGGATTTCATGAAAACTCGGCAGAACGATACATTCGGAATGGGGGAAGCGGTCCCGGTTGGCAAACTCAGCCCGGTCGTCCATCACCACGGTAGGAAATCCCGCGATGTAGGCCACCTCCGCCGTCGCGCGGGCCACGTGCCCGCCGCCCATAAGGTAGACAAACCCGCCGAAGCGGATGGTTTCCACATAAAAATAGAGACCGTCGTCGCTCTCCGTGTGCATACGCGCGCCCACCGAGGCATCTAAGACAGATTTGCGCAGCTTCGCGTCCGGCTCTTTGGTCGAGACGGTAATTTCGCCCTGTTCGACACAGAAGTATTCCACGGANNNNGCGCCGCTGCGCAAGCGCCTCACAAACCGCCGCGATCACCGGCCGCTCACGGGCTCCGACGGGACAGATCAGGACGTTCCCCATTCCGCCGCAGATGGAGTCCGGAATGCGCACGTCCGTTTGCGTCAGGTCAAAGGAAAATACCTCGGGCTTTCCGCTGCCGAGCACGGACTTTGCCCGCTCCATCACCGCCCCTTCCATCTGCCCGCCGCCGATGGTGGCGTAGATGGAACCGTCCTTCCGAATCAGCATCTTGGCCCCTTCCTCCCGGGGCGTCGAGCCGCGGCTGCTGCAGATGGCCGCAAGCACGAATTCCTCTCCCGCGTCCAGCCAGCTCAGGGCGGTTTCAAATACCTGTTCCATACAGACTCCTTTCCTCCAATCAGTCTCTTTTTCTTGCGATGATTGAAAAATAACCGATTTTATGGCCATGCCGCAGACGCGTCCCCGCGTCCGCGCAGAGGCTTTCCAAAGAGCCGCCGTTCCACAGAAATTGAAGGACAAATTCCGTCAGGGCGGCCGTCTCGTCCGTTGCGGCGACACGGGAAAACCCGTATTCCGCCACAAGCGTTTCCCATTGCGCAAGGCTGCGCAAACTCTCCGTTTCCGCCGCGCCGGCGGCCGCCGCGCGCAGATAGAGATCCGACAGCATCAGCACGCCGCCCGGCCGCAGCACCCGGCCGCACTCCGAGAGCGCCGCGCCCGGATTCTCCATGCAGCTCAGAACGCATTCGGCTAAGATCCCGTCAAACGACAGATCCGGAAACGTAAGATCCGCCGCGTCTCCCCGCAGCAGCGTAAGCTCCGGGCAGGTTTCGCGGGCGCAAGCAAGCAGGCTTTCCGAGCGGTCCAGACCCGTGACCCGATAACCTTGCCTTTGAAGCATTCCGGCCGCGCCCCCGGTTCCGCAGCCGAGAACCAAAATTTCCGACGGCGGACGAAGCTGCGCCATCCGGACTAGTTTTTCCGTCAGCGCCAGCCCTCCGGGCCGCATGACGCCTTCCGGCAGCCCTGCCCATTCCTCTTTCTCGTAGGGATTCAGGCTTCCCGACATGGCACTCCCTCCACCGTCATCCGATGGCAGTATACGTCCTCCAGGCGGTACCCCTTCTCCGTGGGAGTCGCTTTCACCCACAGGGTAACGGAACCCATCCGCCCCCCCTTGGTTACGGTTCCGTCGGAGAAGTCAAAAAAGCCGCCCTCCCCCGCAAGCACCCGCAAAACCTCTTCCGCGCGTATGCCGGCATCGTCGAGCCGCTCCTGCATCCGGGGAGAAATCAGAAGCTCCATTACTTATCCTCCAGCGTAATCTCCACTTCGCGCATTTTGCCCCGCGCAATCTCCTCCGGCACGAAAACCTGGCCGCAGACGGGGCAGCGCGGAAACTCATACGTCATCTGGTGCCCGAGATATCGAAGCAGCGTTTTGGCGGGGACCAGATATTCGTTGCACTTCATGCATTTGAGCTTCCGCTCCGGAACTTCGTTCATCTAGCATCGCTCCTTTTCATGGAATGTCCGCCGGGCTGAGAATCGCCCGCTTCGCGCCGTAAAGTGGACGCAGGTCCGGGGCGGAAGAGAGCGAAACGGCAAGAGACAGCGCGCCCGCGGCTAACGCCGAAGCAATCACGGGAACCGCTTCCAATGCTTTTTCGAGGTCGGACACGGAAAGCGGCGGCCAGCCGTCCATGGTAAGCCCCTCCACCGCCAGTTCCCTTCCGCCTCCCGGGCCTTCCCGGCAGGAGGCCCGGAAATCCGCTAAGGACCGAAGCGGAAAAAGCGCCTCCTCCAAAAGCGGCATGTCCAAAACGCCGCCGGGCAGGACAATCTCATTTCCGATGCGCCGGTCGATGTAATCCAGACGGCGGACCGTTCCGCCGCAGGGACAGGGGCCGGGAAGAAACCGGGAGCGGTCTCCCGTCCGGTAGCGGATGAGGGGCATCCCGCGCCTGGTCAGCGTGGTGAACACNNCTTCCGGAACGTTTTTCCCGGTATCGGGATCAATGACTTCAAAAAGCAGGTCCGCTTCCCGCAGATGGTAGCCGGCATGGGCTTCGCAGTCTACGCCTCCCCCGAGCCCCATCTCGGTCATGCCGTAATGTTCATATACGTCGCAGCCCCACAGTTCCCGCAGCGCGTCTTTTACCGCGTCCGGCACATGGTCCGCCGTCAGCAGCACGCGCTTTACCGGGGGAATCTTCCCGCAAAAGACGCTGTACCGCGCGAGAATCAGGACGGGAACCGGCATTCCGATGATGACGTCGGCGGCTTCCCGCAGACAGACATCCAATGTTTCCGGCAGGCTCTTTACCATGCCGTGGGGAATGGCCCGCGCCGGCAGGGCGTCCATGCTTTCGCAGATCAGCCTCCCCACGCCGCCCTCGCGGTCGCAGGGCAGTAGAACAAGCACCGTTTCGCCCGGCCTCAGCGCCACCCGGACGCCGCAGGCGAAAAAATCGCGCGTCAGCCGCTGGTCTTCTTTTGTAAAAAAGAGGCGTTTGGGGGCGGACCTGGTTCCGCTCGTCTGCAGGGTCACCACACGGGCAATCTCGCTTCCGGAAACGCAGAGCAGCCGCTCCGGCTGCCGCCGCAGCGGCTCGTCGGTCATGAGAGGCATATCCGCCAGCTCGTCAAGCTCGCGCACCTCCCCGGCGGGCAGATGTTCCCGGTAAAATGGGCTGTGGTTTTTCGCGAGCGCGAGCGTCCGGTTCAGGCGCTTAAGCTGCCACGAAGCGAGCGTTTCTCCGCCGAGCCGTTCACGAAGATCGTTTTCAAGGGGCGTCAGTATCATGAAGATGCAAACCTCCCGCCTCAACGCTGCAAGCAGTATATCAATTCGCTGCTACTGCAAAAGTATAGCATCCGTCTTTCCCAAAGAAAAGAAAAAACAAACAATTTCTTTTTTCATAAAATAAAAGATTCGGCTCCGCTTGCTCTTATATGCATAATTAGAATAATTATAATATATTGTTTGCATATATATATTCATAATAACTATTACTATTATGCGAACCAAGAATGAAAACAAAAACTTTAATCACATTACAAATAATGATAATGGATATGCTTTTCAAGCCCGGTTTTGAATGTTACACTAAGGTTATATCCCAATAACAGACAGAAATTGATTTGAGGAGGAGATTTCGTGGCAACGAGGAAAATGACGCTGCACATCAACGGCGTAGACCGCATGTTTGTCTGCGACCCGGAGAAGGATTCCCTTTCGGACGTCCTGCGGCGGCTCGGCTTTACCGGAGTGAAAGCTGGCTGCGGCACCGGCGTCTGCGGAGCCTGTTCGGTCATTTTGGATGGGAAGGTAATCCGCTCCTGCACGCGCAAAATGAAAATGGTGAACGAACGCAGCAAGGTGACGACCATCGAAGGCATCGGAACTCCCAACAATCTGCATCCCCTGCAGCTGGCCTGGATTGTCCTCGGCGGCGTTCAGTGCGGTTTTTGCAGCCCGGGATTCATCGTTTCCGCCAAAGCCCTTTTGGACGAGAATCCCAACCCGGCCAGAGAAGAGGTGCGGGAATGGTTCCAGAAGCACCGCAACGCCTGCCGCTGCACGGGCTACAAACCCATTGTCGACGCCGTCATGGCCGCCGCCAAGGTGCTTCGCGGCGAAATGACCATGGAGGAGCTCAGCTTTAAAATGCCGGAGGACCAGCGGATTTACGGGACGTATTATCCCCGTCCGGCCGCGCTTGCCAAGGTCACCGGCACCTGCGACTACGGCGCGGACATCATCCAGAAAATGCCTTCCGACACCCTTCATCTCGCTCCCGTTTTAGGACGCGTCCATCACGCCAAAATCAAGAACATCGATTATTCCGAAGCGGAAAAGATGCCGGGCGTGTATAAGGTAATCACCGCCAAGGACGTGAAGGGCACCAACCGCATCTGCTGGCCGTACGGCGTGGCGCGCAACCACAGCACCGGCATGGAGCGTCCCATCATCTGCGACGACACCATCTACCGCTATGGCGACATCGTGGCGCTGGTTGCCGCGGAAACCGAGGAACAGGCCAGAGCCGCCGCCGCCAAGGTCAAGCTAGACCTCGAGGAACTGCCCGCTTACCTCAGCATTTTGGAATCCGTCGCCCCGGACGCGGAGCAGATCCATCCCGGCCAGCCCAACCTCTTCCTTCAGATGCCCGTCGTGAAGGGCGAGGATACCACGTCCATTATCGAAACCGCCCCCTATGTGGCCAGCGGCAGCTTTTACACGCAGCGCCAGCCGCATCTCGTAATCGAGCCCGACGTTGCGATTTCCTACATAGACGAGGAAGGCCGCGTCACGGTTCAGAGCAAGAGCCTTGCCCTTGGTTTCCTCATGTTCTTCTGCGCCGAGGGTCTTGGCGTGAAGCCCGAGCAGATCCGCGAAATTGAAAACCCCACCGGCGCGAGCTTCGGCTACGCCATCTCTCCGGGCACCGCGGCGGTGATGGCCGCCTGCGCGCTCGCCACCAACCGCCCCTGCGCCATGAAGCTGACGTATGAAGAACATCAGCACTTCACCGGCAAGCGCGGCGCGAGCTACACGAACCTCACCTTAGCCGCCGACGAGAACGGCAAGCTCTGCGCAATCGAATATGAGACCGCCATCGACAAGGGCCCCTATACCGAGGTCGGCGACATTATTCAAAAATGCATCCGCTTCATGGGTGCTCCCTACAGCATCCCCAATGTGAAGGGCTTGGGCAAAGCCGTCTACACCAACCACAACTATCAGACCGCCTTCCGCGCCTTCGGCAATCCCCAGCTCAACCCCACGTTCGAACAGCTCATTGACGAGCTGGCCGAACAGGCGGGCATCGACCCGCTGGAGTTCCGCTATCGGAACGTCTACCGCCCGGGCGATACCACCATCAACAGCTATCCGCCCGAGGTCTACCCCATGCCGGGCCTCATCGACAAGATGCGCCCGCGCTACGAAGCCGCGAGAAAGCGCTGCGCGGAATTCAACGCCAAGNNAGAGCGACGGCACAAAGCTGCGCGGCGTCGGCGTTGCCTCCGGCTGCTACAACGTGACCGGCGGCGTGAACGACCACTGCGAAAACGCGCTCGAACTGAACCCGGACGGCACGGTCAGCGTCTACAACACCTGGGAAGACCAGGGCCAGGGCGCCGACATCGGAACCCTGGTGCACGCGCACGAGTGCCTGCGCCCCTTGGGCCTGAAGCCTGAACAGATCATTCTGATCCAGGCCGACACCGGCATCTGCCCCATCTCCGGTCCCGCGGGCGCCAGCCGGTCCCATTACATGAACGGCAACGCCATTGCCGACGCCGCCAACAAGCTGCTCAACGCCATGCGCAAGCCGGAGGGAACCTACCGCACCTACGACGAGATGGTGAAAGAGGGCATCCCCACGAAATATCTCGGCGTGTTCGACACCACCGGAATGGGCGTCGACCTCGATCCCAACACGGGAGCCGGAGATCCCACGCCCACTTACAGCTACGGCTTCTTCCTCGCCGAGGTTGAGGTGGACACCACCACCGGCAAAGTGCAGGTTCTGAGCCTCGCAATCGAGCAGGACATCGGCCCCGTCGGCAGCATGCAGGCGGTGGACGGCCAGTCTTACGGCGGCATGATGCAGGCGCTCGGCATGGCTCTGAGCGAAGACTATTCCGACGTCAAGAAGCACACAAACTTAGTCGCCTGCGGCTTCCCGTATATAATGGACGTTCCGGACGACATGCATGTCGGCTATCAGGTCACGCCGCGCCCCACCGGTCCGCACGGCTCCACCGGCTGCGCCGAGCTGCATTCCTCCTCCCCGCACAGCGCGATCCTGAACGCCATACACAACGCCTGCGGCGTAAAGATTCACGAACTGCCCGCCACCCCGGATAAGATCTTGGCTCAGCTGAAGATTCTGAAGGAAAAGGGAACGCTTCCGCCGGATAAGAAATACTGGCTCGGCTCGGACTTGAACGAGACGATCGCAGAGATCAAGGCGAACCCGGTTACGCTCAAGAGCGAAATCAGAGGCCCCGCCGTATAAAACGCATCGCATCGGGATTCCCCGGGCTATTCCGGCCCGGGGAATCCGTATAAAAGCACGGCCACAGGAGAAACGATTATGGACGTCATCGATCTATTGAAAAAAGCGGAAGGCTGTTTCCAGGAGGAACCCGCCTTCTGCAACAGCTCCTGCCCGCTGCGCGTCGACGCCCGCGGGATGGCGGAGCGCATCCGGAAAGGCGACTTCAGAAGCGCCTACCGCCTCTACCGCCAAAAGGCCCTGTTCCCCCGCATCCTCGCCCGCACCTGCACGGAACCCTGCGCGGCGTTCTGCGCGCGGAAGGATTCCGGCGGCGCAATCCGCCTGCGCCTTTTGGAACTGGCAAGCGTCGAGTTCGGGACGGGGCGGGAGGAGCCCGGATTCGCCGTGCCTTTGCAGACGGGGGAGGCGGCCGTGGTCGGCGGCGGCCTGACCGGTCTTGCCTGCGCCCTCACGCTCGGCCGGCGCGGGTACCGGGTGACGCTGTATGAAGCCTCCGACCGCTTGGGCGGCTCCCTTTGGGAGCTTGACGAGGCGGTACTCCCGGCTTCCGACATTCAGGCGGAGGTGGAGCAGGTTTTCGCGGAGGAAACCATAACGGTTTGCCTCAATACGAAAATCCGGTCGCTTTCCGAACTAAGCCAGAAGGCGATCCTCCTGGCGACCGGCGCGGACGGCGCTTCGCTTCTCCCCGGCGGCCCCGGCGCCGTTCACCCGCTTTCCCTCGAGAGCGCAAAACCGGGCGTCTTTGCGGCGGGGCNNCCCCGCCCGCCGCATCGCGCAGGGCCTTCAGGCGGCTCGTTCCATGCTGCGCGTCCTGAAGGGAGCTTCCGTCACGTTAAACCGGGAGGATGAGCTGGACCGTCCCACAAAGTTAGTTCTGCCGCCGCCGGCGCCCGCCCCGCATCCGCCCACGGCTCCCGGCGACGCGGGGACCTATACCCGGGAGCAGGCGATGGAGGAAGCGGAACGCTGCCTGCTTTGCGCGTGTTTGTATTGCACCAATAACTGCGAGTTTTTGCAGTTTTACCGCACCTACCCCCGCAAGGCGGTAAACGACACGGTCAAGAGTCTCAACGCCATCGAGCTGCTCTGCGCGAAGATGACGACCCGTATGACGAACTCCTGCAACCACTGCGGTCTTTGCAAAACGCTCTGTCCGGAACATGTGGACATGGGCGAAATCTGCATGGACAACAAGCATATTCTGAAGGAGCGCGGACAGCTGCCCGACGCCTTTCATGATTTCTGGATGCGGGACATGGAGCACGCCATGGGAGCGGAAGCCTCCCTCCATCTGCCCGGCTCGGGGGAATGGCTCTATTTCCCCGGCTGCCAGATGGGAGCCTCGGACCCCGATTATGTCGCAAACTCGTTCCAGTATTTAGAGCAGCGCCTTCGCGGCGTCGGCCTGCTTCTGACCTGCTGCGGCGCGCCCGCAAACTGGTCGGGCGACGAGCCGGGACAGCTGGAAGCCGCGCGGCGGATCGCTTCCGTTTGGGAAGAGGAAGGAAAGCCGACCGTAATTTTGGCCTGCCCCACCTGCGCGAAAAATTTCGCTCATTTTCTTCCGCAGATACCGGTTGTAACACTTTGGGAACTGATAGAGCGTTACGGTCTCCCGGAATCCCGCCCCGCCGGCGCCGCCGGGGAAATCGCCGTATTCGATCCCTGCGCCGCCCGGGATTTCCCTTCCATTCGCTCCTCCGTCCGGTCGCTGACGGAAAAAGCCGGTTACACGGTCCGCGAGCTGAGCTTTTCCGGCGAGACCGCCAAATGCTGCGGCCACGGCGGACTGATTTACAAAGCCAATCCCGGGCTTGCCGCAACGATCTATAAAAACCGCGCCTTCGCAAGCCCGCTCGACTATGTGACGTACTGTACCAACTGCCGGGATATTTTCGCCGGAGAGGGAAAACGAGCCTATCACCTTCTTGATCTGCTGTTCGGGAAAGCGGAGGACAAGGGCCTCAAGCGCCCTCCGGGACTTTCCGAGCGCCGGGAAAACAGGCGGAGGCTTCGGGCTTTTTGGAGAAATCCGGACGTTCCCCGTCCGCATTGGACAAAGCTCTCGCTTCTCATTTCGCCGGAACTGCAGGAGAAAATGAACGCGGACCTGATTTTGTTGGAGGACCTTCAGCAGGTTCTCCACGCCGCGGAGGAAAGCGGATCCTATTTGACAGACGAGTC
The DNA here is from genome assembly GCA_002329245.1 of Clostridiales bacterium UBA1446. GTDB lineage: Bacteria > Bacillota > Clostridia > Oscillospirales > Oscillospiraceae > UBA1446. Next base: position 4,938 of record DCTG01000109.1, on the reverse strand, counting down.
GACGGGCCGCTTGATCGCCCACCATACGCACGGAATCACGACCTACTGGCTGGAATACAGCCGGGAAAACGGCGCATACCGTATCTGGAACCTGTACAGCCACCATATGACCGCCGAGGAATAGGGCGCAAAACAGACGCTTTCATTTGACCGGCTCAACTTTCCGTGCTATTCTTGTGGCGGCGGGAATAAAACCGTTCCCACGCCTCTGCTATCCCGGTACGGACGACGACCAGAAAGCCTGAATACGAAGGAGGTTCCTATGCTCATTGCCGTTGCATCCGACGGCCGGGACCTGGACAGCCCGGTTTCCGGAACACTTGAAACCTGCCGCTCCCTGCTCATTGTAAATATGGAAACCGGAGAAATCCAAAGCCATGAAAACTCCGGCGATCCTTCGGGACTCTTGCTTGCCGGAATCATCGTGGAAAAAGACTGCGAAGCTGTGATTTCCGGAGGACTCGGTCCCGCGGCCTTCGATCTGATTGCCGACGCGTGCGTCACCAGATACGACGGCTCCGGCCTGTCCGCCCGGGAAGCCCTGCTTCTTATGGATCAAAACCGGCTCGGATTTCTCAATCCGGACACCGAAATATGCCACTCGCACCATGAATCCGCCTGCGGCGGGTGCGGCCATTAAAAAATACATTCTTCGCTTCTGTTCCAGCGCCCTCCGGAAGTCCGATTTCTCCGGCGGCGCAACATCACAAAAAACTGTTCTGCCAACAATATCACAATTATTCAAGGTTGCATCACAAGCTCTTACATGCAAAATAGACGAATCTTTACTTGATCTTGTTGACTTTCTACAGCAATTTATGATAACATAAGTCGGAACTTAATAGATGATCTTAGTTGATATTGCCAAATAGGTGCTGCTTCTCTTTTTCCTAAACCTGCAATCGTGTCAAGATACTGTTTTGATATGAACCGTACGTGTGGGATTTCCGGGCAGCCCTGTTTCTTTTATATTGATAATTACATAAACCAAACATAAACCGACCCAGCTTCTCTCCAAAATAGATTGGTTCGCCTAAGCCGCAGGATTTTTCGGTTGTTACCTCTCTGCTTCTTATCAGAACAGAAAGGAACAAATAAACCAGCAGCGTTTACTAAAATTTATCCCGTTTCTATGATCGGAGCATTGCTACCCAAGCAATTTCAGACCATGAAAGCGGGATAACTTAGGAACGGGGGAATGCCACTGCAGCAAACACGGGAGCATGGACGGAAACGGGATTCCGACGGACATGCCGCCCTGCAAGCAAAACGGATCCCAATCAATTAATCCGGCTAAGAAATGGAAGGAAGTTGATTTATGAACTGGTTTGTTACAATCGGTGGTATTGCATACAACATCATCATAATTTTAGTCGTTTATGCATGGATTGCCGCCCGCAGACGGCGTCTGAAAGCGGGTGAAGAAGACTTCATTCTCTCCGGCAGAAACCTTCCCTGGTTTGCGGTAGCTGCCTGTCAGGCTCTGACCGCCTTGGGCGGCGGCCACATCAATGGCCTGTCCGCGCAGTCCTGGGGAACCGGTATGGCCACCATCTGGTACTGCATCGGCCACGGCATCATGTTCTGCATTATCATGCGCTTTGCCGGCGTATGGTACCGCCGTGTCGGCGCAGTTACGCTGAACGAACTGTTCGGCAAAATGTTCCATCCGGCTCTCGCCCCGATCCTCGGCGGCATCGGAGCTGCTTACTCCTGGGCCATCATCACCATTGAAACACAGGGCATGGCTACCGTTATCTCCGGCATGACCGGCCTGACCAACCTGCAGGGCGCGATCATCGGCGCCATCGTTGGCGTTCTTTACGTGTTCCTCGCCGGCATGAAGGAAATCGGCTACGTCAACCTGATCAACGCGATCTTGATGTATGTATTCGGGTTTATCGCCCTCATCTACCTCAACTTTACCACTCCCGCCGGATGGGCCGGTATGAACGCAACCCTCAATGAAAATTACTACGATCTGCTCAACTACATGGGCAACGGCGACATCATCCGCACCTACGTCATCGGCACCCTGCTCGTGTGCGCGTTCGGCATGAACATGGCCCAGGGCAATATCCAGTCCTGCGCCGCCGTCGACTCCGTCAAGGTTCTGAAAAAGGCCTGCGTCGCCGCCATTCCGATGAACGTCCTCTTCGGCGTCATCATTCTCAGCCTCGGCCTTGCTTCCCTGGCCCTGCCCGACACGGCCGCTGCCGGCAACGGCGCCGCCGGCGTTGTGAAGCTGGCTCTCTACTACATGCCCAGCTGGCTGCAGATTTGTATTATCGGCGTGTTCCTTGCCGCCATGCTTTCCACCTTCGCCATGCTGACGCTGGCCTTCGCAACCTGCCTGATCCGCGACATCATGGGCCAGTTCCCGAAGTTCCAGAACCTCACCGTGAAGCAGGAAACCTTCTGGGTCCGCTTCTGGATTCTCATCTGCGCCGTGACCGGCACGATGGGCGCCGTCATGATTCAGGCTCAGGTCAACCTCGGCATCACCTGGTGCATGGCCTGGCTCGTGCCCATGTTCTGGGTATTCGTTATCGGCATGCAGTGGAAGCGCTCCGGCAGAGCAGCCATTATCACCCTGATCGTATGCTGGATACTCAACATGTTCCTTACCTTCACCCCGCTTGCCGCTCAGTTCCACCTGGATGGCAACAACTACTCCATCTTCATGTCCGCGGCTTCCCTCATTCTCATGCTGATCTTCACCGCCACGGACAAGAACGCGCGGGAGAGCTACAGAAAGACCTACATCCGCCAGAGGGCTGCCTACGACGCCCGCAGGGGCGGCATCAGCACGGCGCAGTAATTGCGCATACTGCGGAACATACAATTAAGGAGGTTTCTCTATGGGTTTCATTCATACTACATTGCCGATGGGTTTCTTCTGGATCACCGTCCTTATTATCGTCATTGAGATGATCGTGAGCGTTATCTGGTGGAATAAGTGGATGGTTCATTTCCCCGAGGACGATATGCCCTGGGATGAAAACGATCCCTTCATCATGCAGGAGGAATAACCGAAACGCAGCCGCGGCAAAATCAGCAGTCTCAACACTGCTAACTTGGAGGTAAAAATATGACTGCATTACAGGTTTGGCAAGCAATCGTTACCGTCATTATTATCGTACTCTGCTTGGCTGGTTATCTCGGCTACGCAATGAACAAGAAAAAGAAGTAATTAAAGCGCTTCTTCGGGAGGCTTCGCCTATGGCGAAGCCTCCCGTTTCATTTACGGGCAAGCGGTCTCTTGCTCCGCCTACGGCGAGACAAGGAAGGAAATACAAAGGCGCGCCGAAACGGCGCGCCCTGCCCGCGAGAAAATGAGCGGCTTTTTTATCGGAACGAAACCATGTAAAACGGCGGCTCACCGCATTCATAGGGTCCGCAAGCGCAATAGCAAGGAAAGCGCCNNTCGTTTTTCACCCCTCAGTCGGATCCGCCGACGGCTCCCCTCACAGGGAAGCCTTCTTTCGATGATTTGCAACTTCTTTCACCGAAACGGGCCAATGCGCTCAGAGGAACAAGAGCAGACTCACGGCCATAATGATCATTCCGGCAACCAGCCCGTAAATAGCCAAGTGGTGTTCCCCGTATTCTCTGGCCGACGGAAGCAATTCATCCAAGGAGATGAATACCATAATGCCCGCCACAAGGGCAAAGATGATTCCCATCAAGGCATCGCTTATAAACGGCAGGATAATCAAATAGCCGAGCAGCGCCCCCAGCGGTTCGGTGAGTCCCGACAAAAACGAATACAAAAGCGCTTTTTTTCTGCTCCCCGTTGCATAAAAGATCGGAACCGAAACGGCTATCCCTTCGGGTATGTTGTGAATTGCGATTGCCGCGGCAATGGGAATCGCAATCTGCGGCTCCTGCAGCGCGGCGACAAAGGTAGCCAGCCCTTCCGGAAAATTATGAATGGAAATCGCGAGAGCCGTAAACAGTCCCAGGCGCATGAGCCTGTGGTTCTTAATCGCCTCTTCCCGTTTTTTGATTTGCTCGGCATGGTGGCTTTTATCCGGATGTTTATCATGCAGTTCTTCAACGGAATGAAGCTCGTGCGGATTTTCGGAGGAAGGAATCAGTTTATCGATTACGGCAATCAGAAACATCCCGCCGAAAAAAGCAATCACCGTAATCCAGGATCCCTTTACGAGGCCAATCTCCCGAACCAGATCCTGTTTCGCTTGAAAGAATAGTTCGACCATGGAAACATAAATCATAACTCCGGNNAAAATTTCGGATTGCTTTTTTTGTTGAAAAAAGCAATCAGGCTTCCGATCCCCGTACATAAACCGGCAAAAAGCGTAATCGCAAACGCGAAGAAGGCGTTTTCCATTTCCAATCACCGTCGTCTATATATTTCATGGCAGCAATCTCAGGGCGCCTGCTTCGAAGAAGCGCACGGCTGATGGTGCGGCAGACTCCATTGAATAGTATTATACCATTCTTATACCGGTAAGGTCTATTGCCTTACGGGTGATTTTTTGTCCTCCCAGGGGGGGCGGGCGCAAGAAAACTGCATCCCAAAGCGATTCCGGAAATAGAACCGTCTTGCTTTGAGGATGCAGTTTACGGATTCTTCTGCTCCGCGCCCGTTTCAGGCGGCATGCTTTATGCGCATCCGGCGTTTGACCGGTCCGCGCATTTGCGTTAGATCATCTCATGCATGGTCCGCGTGACGATTTCGCTTTGTAGCTCCGGCGGCAGGTCGATGAAGTAGGCGCTGTACCCGCCGACGCGGACCAGCAGGTTTTTATGGTTTTCGGGATGCTTCTGCGCGTCCAAAAGCTCTTCCCTGCTGTGAATATTGAACTGGATGTGCCACCCGCCGCGCTTCATGAAGGCCTTGATCATCCAGCCCATTTTTTTCAGCTTCTCCTGCGTGTTGAGCACCGACTTGGAAAACTTCATGTTCATGGC
>DCTG01000068.1 GCA_002329245.1 Clostridiales bacterium UBA1446 | reverse complement strand
AGCTGCGCGCAATGCCCTCCGCGGCTAACTTATATTTATTCTTTCTCGTGTAGGAGTCGGAAAAGATATTCCACAGGCCGTTCGGGACGAGAGGGGAGTTTTCTTCCACATACCCCATGCCGGCAAGCATGAATTCCGTAAGGCCCTGGCCAAACTGCGGCTGGAAGAGATGTATCCCGCGCTCGCTGGCCTCCCGCACGGCGATCGCGTAATTTCGCCCCAGCCCGACGGAGTATTCATACGCCGCGGCAATGTTTTCGTCTAAATTTTCGATATCACGGCTGGTTTCCCATTGCGGAAGAACTTCTTCCTTCCGGATGCGGAAAAACTCCTCGTCGCTGAGCCGCTTGTTTCGGATGGTATACTGAGCCATTCTTCCCTATTCCTTTCCGTTTGCGTTGTAGAAACCATGCAATTGTTTTTAATCGTACGACGGTTTCTTTCGTCCCAACCGCGTATAATATTCTTCCGGGATATCCTTTTTGTTTTTATAAAAGAGAAACTGGCACGAGGTTCCGTCCCCCGGCGGGTTGTTGATAAACAGGAAATCCCCCGTTTCGTCGATCGCGTTCATATTAAACAGCGGACAATGCACGCAGTAGATCGGGAAATCCGGCGTATTGAACGTCAGATTCGATGGCTCGGCGATTCGCTTTAAGCCAACCTCCGGACTGTAGCCTCCCATTTGGATGAGGCGACCGCCGGAACCGCAGGGCGTGTTGGTCAGAACCACTTTCTCATCGTCTTCCGTCAGGGTCATGTGCTGATGCACGTGGCCCTGCAGCTCCGAGGCCATCTTTTCCACCATGAACTGAACATCGGTTCGCTCCGGCGGCAGAAAAACAAGCTTCGCTTCCTTTGCGTGCGCCTCGCGCTCCGCCTCTTCAACGCCCTTTGCGCCGTGGCGCTCATAGATCCAGGTGAGCAGACCCGCAATCCACACCATAGCGCCGTCGTGAAGATGCACGAACTGGTCATACATCAGTTGGATCAGGTCCTTTGCTTTTTGCGTTTCGCCCGCGTCAACAGCGTCGAAAGCCTTGTCAATCGTACGCTTTGCCATTTCCGCGAGCTGTTCGTCCGTCCATATCCGGCTCATGATTTCCTCCTGTCCCCTATTCGGATCAATAGGGTTTTTTATTGTGAAGACTTGTCGTCACTGCTTGAAATTGCCCGGGAACAAAGCTTGCAAAATTTCAGCAGGATTTTGCTTACTTTATTCCCGGGCATTCCTATGGGGGTATAGGTAGGACCCTTATTTCGCAAACTGCTCGGCAAAATGGCATTTCACACTGTGTTCCGGGAAAATCTCCCTGAATTCCGGCTCCTCCGCCCGGCATCTTTCCTGCGCGAAATCGCAGCGCGCCGCAAACCGGCAGCCAGGCTTGGGATTGATCGGAGAACTGAGCTCGCCCTTGAGCAAAATGCGCTCCTTGTTGTAATTGACAACGGGAACGGGCACCGCACTGAGCAGCGCCCTCGTGTACGGATGGATGGGTTTGCTGAACAGTTCCTCGGACGCGACTTTCTCCACGACCTGCCCCAAATACATGACGATGATATTGTCGGAAATGTGTTTGACCACGGACAAATCGTGCGTAATGAAGATATACGAGATACCCATCTCCGTCTGAATGTCGATTAAAAGATTAAGAATCTGCGCCTGGATCGAGACGTCAAGCGCGGAAACCGGCTCGTCGCATACGATGAATTCCGGTTCGATGGACAACGCGCGCGCTATGCCGATGCGCTGCCTGCGTCCCCCGTCAAGCTCGTGCGGATAGGAGTTGACGAAGCGCCGCGCGAGGCCGACGATATCCATCAGCTCAAAAACGCGCTTCTCCCTCTCGCTGCTCGAGAGCTTTTTCGCGATCAGCATCGCTTCGGAAATCGTCTGGTAAACCGTCATTCTAGGGTTCAGCGAGGAATAGGGATCCTGAAATATGATCTGCATCCTGCCGCTGAGCTCCTTGAGCTTCGCGGCGCTTACATGCGTGATATCCTCGCCGTCGAAGATAATCTTTCCGTCGGTGCTGTCCAAAAGGTGCAGCACGACGCGGCCTAAGGTGGATTTCCCGCAGCCGGACNNTGATGGAAAAACTCACGTCGTCTACCGCGTGAAGGCACCCCTGTGGCACCTCGAAATACTTTTTCAGATGTTCTACCTGTAGCAAAGGTCTTGGCATTTTCTATCCCCTGATTCATTAGGAATTTGAGAATCCGTTCCGGAAAGCTCCCGAATCGCTTCCGCTTTGACGCAGCGAACATAGTGCGTTCCGGATTCGAGGCGCAGCGCAACCGGTTCCCGTGTGCAGGATTCATCGCAAAACCGGCATCTCGGCGAAAACTTGCATCCCTTGGGAAGCGCCGTAGGATCCGGCATCAGGCCCGCAATCGGCATCAGGCGTTTGCGCCCTCCCGTGATATCCGGCAGAGAATGAAACAGGCCCATCGTGTAAGGGTGACTTTTCTTTTCGAAGACGACGTCCGCCTTCCCTATCTCCACGATTTCACCGGCGTAAATTACCGCGACACGGTCGCAGGTCTCCGCTACGACACCGAGGTCATGCGTGATCAGAATCATCGAGGTGCCCAATTCATTCCGCAGTTCTTTCATCATGTTCAGAACCTGCGCCTGAATGGTCACGTCC
>DCTG01000020.1:5422-5845 GCA_002329245.1 Clostridiales bacterium UBA1446 | reverse complement strand
ACAACATCTTTCCAAACTCGTCAACGTCCCGTCCCACCGAAAAACACGTGATATGCCGGAATTCCGCACGCCTTCCGCAAAGCTCCAGAAGGCCGCAGGACGGATTTTTCGGGTCGCCCACGCTCCCCGGGTTGAAGAGTAAAAGCCCTGCCTCCTGCAAGTGGCAGGCAACGTGGGTATGGCCGAAAAGCGCGATGTCGGNNAAAGCAGGGAAAGATCCCGTTTCACTCCATAGCGGTGCCCGTGGCAGAGTAACAGGCGCAAATCGCCAAGCTGCAGTTCCCGCTGCTCCGGGCTCTGGCTGAGATAATCGCAATTTCCGCGGACCGACTCTGTCGGAAGGCGCGGAAAGCGGCGGCAGAACGACTCGAAATCACGCAGCCCGTCTCCTAAAAAAATCGCAAGTTCAGGAGCATAGATGCG
>DCTG01000020.1:0-5409 GCA_002329245.1 Clostridiales bacterium UBA1446 | reverse complement strand
CGTCTTTCACCTGCCGCGGCTTTTTGAATAGAATAAAGCATACGGAACCGATCACAAAAGGAAGTATCATTTTGACCGCAGATGCAGAATACACTAATCCCAAGGAGTCCCAAGGCCGACTCCCCTGACTTTACGGAGGTACATCTATGAACAGCTCTTCTTTTCCCGATTTGAACGCCATGCTCAATTCGCCCCAGGCGGCGGCTCTGCTGAAAAACAAGTCAGCAATCATGAATTTGATGAATTCTCCGGAAGGTAAAAAGCTTTCACAGCTTCTTTCCGGCGGCGAAGGTCAGCTGCAAAACGCCGCCGATGCGGTATCCAGGGGCGAACCGGACGCCATCGCCTCGCTGGTGCGGGCAATCTCTGAATCCGAAGAAGGCAGGGAATTGATCCGCCGGGTACAGGAGAATCTCGGAAAATAGCCGTACATAGGCAAGAGCCCTGTGAAAGGAGTGCAGCCATATGGGCGAAATGGAAGACAGACTATCTTCCCTGCTCAGTTCCCCGGATGCGATGGACAAAATCATGTCCATGGCGCGCTCCCTTGGGCTGGGCGGTCCTCCCGGCGGAGGAGCCGGCGCTTCGCAGGCGGAAAGATCTTCCCCGGAGCCGGATCATAAGCCTCAGACTAATCCGGATTTCGACCCCGGCGGCCTCGACCCCAAACTCCTCGGAACGCTGAGCCGTCTGATGGGCGAATACAGCCGGGGCGACGACCAGAAGGCAACTTTGCTTCTGGCGCTCAAGCCATTTTTAAAACCGGAGCGCGCCGCAAAGATCGACCGGGCCGTACAGATCGCCCGCTTGTCGCGCGTGATTAAAGCGGCGTATCACAGTTTAAAAGGAGGGGAGGGCAATGTATAACCGTTACATACCCCGGGACGGCGTTTATACGCGTGTACCGGAGCAGGATATCGACGACATACGCCCGCCCCTGCCTCCTCCCCCGCCGCCCTTGCAGCCGCAGCAACAGCAGACCCCGCCTTTGCAGCAATTCCGGCTGCCCCAGGAAATGCCTTCGCATCCCCCGCAGCATTTTCCGGTGCAGGAACGGGGATATTCGGGTGAGGAATCCCGCTTTCATGGAAACGCCCCGGCAAACGTAAACCGGGGCGGCTCTCCGCTGTCCAATCTGTTTTCCTCGCTTCCCTTCCATTTTGGCGAAAAGGGCGGCGGGCTGACCGGCATTCTGAAAAACTTAAAGTTGGATGACCTTGACACAGGCGATATCCTTCTGATGCTCATCCTGCTCTTTCTATTCCTTGAAAGCGACGATGAGGAACTGATCATCACGTTAGCGCTTATGCTGATTATCGGCCTTTGATCTCGTCCGGAAGATCCTTCGCGTTCACCGGCGGGCTGAGAAGGTCCGTTCCGTCCGGAAGGACAAACACGTTGGCTCCGACATAAGGGATATTTACAGAAAAGGAGGACATGCGGTAGACGACCCTGCCGTCCTTCTCCGTCTCCGAGCAGACCAAAAGTCCGCTTTCCACCGAAACCCAATAGCGTTCCCGGTAACCTAAACTGTCTTCCTCAAGTTCCACATAAATACAGTCGATGTTGGACAGCGTCAGATAGCCCGCTTCCAATATCCTATCCGGCGAAACGGCTAAGATGTTTTCGTAGGTGGGAATCTGCTGCGCGATATCGTCCTCCTGAGTCCCGGCGTCGGTTTCGAACCAGTCTTCATCTCCGTCGTACCAAAGATAGTATTTCCCGTCTCCGGTTATGACGTTGCGCACACCGCCGCCCGGCAGCTGGCTTTGAATGCGGGTAAAGCCGCCGGACACCCAAGCGTGTACCTTCACGATCCCGTATCCGCTCTCGCCCCAGTAGGTTTCCACCGTGACATCGCGGTCATAGCTGTTCGGCCGTGACAGCGAAGCGATGACGGCCTGCACGGTATCCTTATCGACCTTGACCGGCAAATATTCGGGATCCTCGGGGCCCTCCTGTGCGGGGCTTCCGGGCTGCGTCTGTCCGCCTGTCTCCGGCGGAGGTATGTGCACCTCCGCGGTATCCAAAAAGAGTGTTCTGCTGAAGGCAAAAAACAGTGCCAGAACCAAAATCGCCAAGATCAGCGCAGACAGAATTTTCGTCCTGCTCCGGCCCATCGCTTTGCCTCCCTTCCCGTTATCCCCGCCCCTAATCTTCGCTCAACCCGGCCGAGTCGTCCAAGCCGATCGAAACAGTTATTCCGGCGGCTCCTCATGATTCCCCTCCGGAAGCTTGGAGGACGGGCTCATCGTCCCGTTTGTTTCCGTCGGGTCCTGCGGCTCCCAGTTTTCCTGTGTTCTGTTATGGCCGGAATGGCCGTTTTGCCTGCCGCGGCCAAGCCGGAAAAATTCCAGTCCGACCACTCCGGCCGCGCAAACTGCGCCAAGAAACAGCATGGCTTTCATAGCTCCGCTTGTGGTGAGCACCACACCGGACAATCCCAAAATCACGCTTATGACATAAAGGATCGCAACCGCTTGTTTCTGGTTGAACCCCATGTCGATCAAGCGGTGGTGCACATGCCCGCGGTCGGCTTTCATGGGGTTTTGTCCGCGCAGGATACGGCGGAAAAAAGCAAACGACGTGTCAAAAATCGGGAGTCCCAAAATGAGAAACGGAACCGCAAAGGAAATGATCGCGTAATACTTGAACAGGCCGATGACCGATACGGTTGCTAAAATGTAGCCCAAAAAGGTTGCGCCGGTGTCCCCCATGAAGATTTTCGCGGGATTGAGGTTATAGGGCATAAACCCCACGCACGCGCCGGCCAGCGCGGCCATGATGGTGGCGGTGTCCGCTTCCCCCATGGCGACGGCGATGACCAATAACGCGAAGGATCCAATCGCGGAGACACCAACTGCAAGTCCGTCCAGACCGTCGATGAGGNNTATTCGTAATCGCCACGATCCAAACGATGGTGATCGGTACGGCTAAGACGCCAAGCGACAGATACGGGTTTGGGCTGAAGAGATTTGGGTTTGAAATGACCCTTACCACGATTCCGCTCTGCACGGCGACCAACGCCGCGGCGATTTGGAGCGCAAATTTTATAACAGCCGGAAGCGGTTTCACGTCGTCGATTACGCCGACCACCACAATGATGACCGCACCGAGCAGCATACCCCGGATGGTCTCTTTCATTTCCACTAAGACTAAAATACTGAGCAGAAAGCCCAAGAAGATCGCAAGGCCGCCTAACCGGGGGATTGGCACGTTATGCATGCGGCGCCCGTCCTTCGGCACGTCCATGGCGCCGACCCGTTTGGCAAATTCCTTTACGAGCGGAGTGGCGGCGAAGGAAATAATCATGGCTGCGAACAGGGCAAGGAGAGGAACGACNNGCGCAGTTCTTCCGGCAATGAATGGAACATGTCTGCTTCAAACCTTTCTCCCGACTAAGGGGCGGCGGAGGAAAACTTCCCTCGCCGTAAGAACTCAGCTCCGGCGGGAAAACGTCACCGCTTTACCGGAGCTATAAAGCATTACCGCTTGACAAATCCAACTTTTCTATAGACCTTTTCCAGCGTCCGGTCCGCGAGACGGGACGCGCGCTGCGCGCCCTGCCGGTAAAGAAATTCGAGCTTCTCCTTGTCGCGAAGCAGCTCCTGCGTTTTTTCACGGACGGGCCGCAGCAGTTCTATTACGGCCTCCCCCACGGCGGGTTTGAACTCACCGTACCCTTTGCCCGCAAATTCGTTCTCAACGGCCTCCGGGGTTTTCCCGGTGGCGGCGGCATAGATGGCAATCAGGTTTGATATCCCGGGCTTATCGGGACTACGGAGCACCTCGGAACCGCTGTCCGTTACCGCGCGCCGAAACTTGCGCATAATATCCTCGGGCTTGTCCATCAACAGAATATAAGAGTTTTCGTTCTCGCTGGATTTGCTCATTTTTTTCGTTGGCTCGGCAAGACTCATAACCCGGGCCCCGACCTTCGGAATATAGGGCTCCGGCATGGTAAAGACATCACCGTAAATGCTGTTGAAGCGCGTGGCAACATCCCTTGTAATCTCCACGTGCTGCTTCTGATCTTCGCCGACAAGGACCAAATGCGTCTGGTAAAGGAGAATATCCGCAGCCATCAGCGCGGGATAGGTGAAAAGTCCCGCGTTCACGTTGTCGGCGTGGGAGGCCGACTTATCCTTAAACTGCGTCATACGGCTCAGTTCCCCGAACATCGTATAGCAATTGAGCACCCAGGCAAGCTGCGTATGCTGCGGCACATGGCTCTGAATAAAGATAATGTTTTTTTCCGGATCAATTCCGCAGGCGATAAGCTGGGCGAAAAGCTCCACGCTCTGCTGCCTGAGAACAGCCGGTTCCTGACGCACCGTAATGGCGTGAAGGTCCACCACGCAATAAAGGCAGTCGTATTCATCCTGCAGCTCCGCCCAGTTTTTTAGGGCCCCCAAATAGTTCCCTAGCGTAACCTTTCCGCTGGGCTGAATCCCGCTGAAAATCCGTCTTTTCTCTTCCATTCGCAAGTTCGCGTCCTTCCGTACCGGCCGCCGCAGCAGCCGTATGCTAATCTGAATTATTGTAGCACAAACGACGACGCTTTAGCAAGACGAGCCGGAAAGAAAGGGAAACGTCTTTCCAGTTTCTGTTATTCGTTTGAAACCGAACAAGCGCCTGAGCCTTGACAATTTCCCCCTCCGCTTTTACAATAATCCTGCGTCCGCCGAACGGACGGAACGCAAAGGCGCGGGCGGCGCATTCAGCCGCGCCCGCACAGGAGGCCGGACTATGAGCCTGGAAGCAAACTTCTTTGCCGAAATGGAAGCAAAAATTCCGCGGGGGCGCGTCCGCACCCGCTTCGCCCCCAGCCCCACCGGCTATATGCACGTGGGAAACCTGCGCACCGCCCTTTACGCCTACCTGATTGCACGCAGAGCAGGAGGAACCTTTCTCCTGCGCATTGAGGATACCGATCAGGGCAGATATGTCGAAGGCGCGCTGCGGGCCATTTATGACACGCTGAAAGCCTGCGGTCTTTCGCACGACGAAGGCCCGGATGTGGGCGGCCCCGTGGGACCCTATATCCAGACGCAACGGCGTGAAATATACGGAAAATACGCGCAGCTGCTGATTGAAAAAGGCGGAGCCTATCGCTGTTTCTGCGACGAGAAGCGCCTTGCGTCCCTGCGGGAGCGCGGCGGTCCCGGCGCGGGAAAATATGACGGACACTGCGCCAATTTGTCCCAGCAGGAAATAGACGAAAAAATCGCGGCCGGAGTTCCCTTCGTTATCCGCCAGAAGATCCCGAGAAGCGGCAGCAACACCTTCTCCGACGCCGTCTTCGGCGACATCACGGTGCCGAACGCCGACTTGGACGACAACGTGCTGATCAAATCGGACGGACTTCCCACCTACAATTTCGCGAACGTGATCGACGACCACCTGATG
>DCTG01000170.1 GCA_002329245.1 Clostridiales bacterium UBA1446 | reverse complement strand
GGTTTTTCCGCTGCCGTTTTCGCCGAGGAGCGCCAAGATCTCCCCGGGGCGAATCTCCAGGCAAACCTTGTCGTTGGCCAGTACCTCGCCGAAGGACTTGGTAATGTCCACCATACGGATTGTTTTTCCGGTTTTCAAATCCATTTTCCTTTCTGTTTTAAGCGGCTTGCATGGGGTGCGTCCGCATTCCCTTCTTTACCGTACGCCTCCCGCCGTGAGAAAGGTGAGCCGGCCGGAGGGACGAAAATCCTGAAAAGGGGGGAAGAAGCAAGAGGAGAGAAGCAGCCAAGAGCTGCCTCTCTCCCTGCCTGGAAAAGGTTAGTTCAGTTCGGTAATCCCGTCAATGCGCAGCGCGAAGTAAGGCGCACTGCGGAAAACGGATTCCTTGAAGACTCCGTCGATAATGGCTTCGCCGGAATCGCCCACAAAGTCGCCGTCGGTATCAAGCCAGGGATAACTGGTTACCTTGGCGCCGTTCACGGTGAAATTGTCGGTGTCAAAGACCTCAAGCGTGCCGGCCTTAAGCGCGGCGACAACTTCCGCCACCTTTTCGGCGGTGCCGGGGGCGCAGCTTTCGCCCAACTTGGAGATCATAACCGCATCGTCGGTGTAACCGATAGAGAAGTCGGCGGGCATGGCTTCGCCGGTGATCATACGCTTTATGGTGGGCGTATACAAAGCGCCCCAATTATTCTGTGCGGAGGTCAGCGCGGCTTTGGGCGCCACGGAAAGCATATCGATGTTATAGCCGACGCTGTAAGCCACCTTTCCGCTGTCAAGCGCAGCTTGCACGGCGGAGGGGGCGCCGGTGGAGTCGGCGTGCTGGCCGATGATGACGCAGCCCTTACTCATCAGGGAGTTCGCAGCTTCGGCTTCCGCCACGGGATCATACCAGGAGTTGGTGTACTGCACGTCCATGTAAGCCTCGGGTACAATGCTGCGAATGCCGAGGAAGAACGCGGTGTAGCCGGAAACAACTTCCGCGTAGGGATACGCCCCCACATAGCCGATGTGGGGATCGGTTACGGTGCCGGCGTCCATAAGCTCCTTGAGCTTCATACCCGCGACAACGCCGGATACATAGCGGCTCTGGAAGGTGTAGGGGAAGAGGTTGGCTACGTTTGTCATCGGCTCCAAAGCGGCGGTATCGCCGGTGGCGGCAACGAACATCACATCCGGATATTCGGCGGCGGCGGCCATCATGTGGGACTGATGACCATAGCTGTCGGAAATGATGAGCTGGCAGCCCTGCTCGGCAAGATCCACTGCGGTATCGTAGCAGGTCTCGTCCTCAGGGATATTGTACTTGAAAACAACTTGATTTTCCTTAAGATTCAAGGCGGACATCGCGCTCCTGATGCCTTCGATGTGAGCCATGTCGTAGCCGGAATTCTCATCGTGCACAAGGATAACGCCGACCTTCAGGTTTTCTGCTGGAATAGGATCCCGTGCCGTGCGCTCGCCTTGGCCGGGTGTTCCGGCGGGGTCCGTGCCCGTGGTGGCGGGAGGCTTGGAAGTGGCGGCGGGCGGTTGCGTCTGGCTGGAGCATGCCGCAAGAGAGAGTACCATGGCAAGGCTAAGCAATAGCGCGCTTAATTTTCTCATTCTCCATTCTCCTATCCATAAAATTGTCAAAAGTGTTTCGCATTCGTACCAAACCGATGGAAATAATTATATTCCAAATTTGAAGGTTTTGTAAATACATAATGCCAAGAAAAAAATAAAGTAAAAGAAAATACAAAAAAGTTAAAAAAATTACAAAAAAATTGTTGATATAGCTTTCAATGTCATATTGATTTATGCTACAATCTATATATAAATATAACATATATAACATTATTCGAAAGCATTGTAACAATTTGTCGCATAACATCAGCCGGGCCTGACTGACTTCCTGCCAAAAGATAGGGACGTTAACGGTTAGCCGGCCGTTTTCCATTTGCCGTCCGTTTCGGGGAGGAGACGAAGTGCCCGAACTGTTTTTTCCCATGCTTTGGGTGGGATATTTACTAATAAATTCTATTGGATTTTTGGCTATGGGTCAGGATAAACGAAGAGCACGCAGGCATTTAAGGCGAATTCCGGAATCCGCGCTTCTTGCGATTGCCTTGGCGGGAGGCAGCGCCGGCTGCATCGCCGGAATGTTCGTATTTCGTCACAAGACCCGGCACATCAAATTCAGAATCGGGCTTCCTGCTATTCTTATCCTCCAGATTGCTGGCTGCCTGATGCTTACGGCCTGAGGCGAGGGGAGCGCTCTCAGGCTGCCGGAGAAGAAGCTTAAACGGATGGACCACGGTGGTCGGGACAGACTGCGGCGTGCGGGTTTCCCAGCCGGAAGGAAGCTTCATGCCACGGTTTTGTAATAACGTCACAGAACCTGCGGGGATAATGGGTAAAATAAAAGACAATAAGGAGGGAAATGCTAACAAAGTCCGGTAAAATATGGGGGGAATTGGCGATGTATCGCCGGGAGGAGGACAAATGAAAAAGCTTACGTACACAATGGAAAATTATCTTGAGGCAATCTATGAATTATCCCAGGATAAGGGAAGCGCACGGGTTTCCGACATTGCGGAACGAATGGGCGTAAGCAAAGCCAGCACGAACAGTGCAGTATCCACCCTGTCCAGCAAAGGTCTGGTGAAAAATGAAAAATATCGTGAAATATTCCTGACGCCGGCAGGGCTGAAGCAGGCAAAATTCACGGCAAAAAAGCATCAGGTTATCCAACAGTTTTTTACCTCGGTCCTGAACGTGGACAAGCGAGTCGCTGACGAAGACGCTTGCGCGATCGAGCATGTAATCAGCGACCATTCTATCCGTGCCATGCAGGATTACCTTGAAAAATTGGCTGGAAACAAAGTGCAGCAATAAATCCCCAAGGCAAGAAGTTGCCAAGGTGCGGCTTTGCCCGCGGAAAAGAGCCTTGCTTTTCCGCTTGCGAAAGGCGTAAGCAGGGGCTGGAAAACCGAAACGGTTTTCCAGCCCCTGTTTGTTTAGACCCGGAGGAGAAGCGTCAGGGGGTTTCATAGCCGGACGCTTTCCACAGCAGGATGGCTAACGTCGATTTGCTGGATAGGCGGACCTCTCCGCCGGAGGCATACGCACGGATGAGGGCGGTTAAATCTGCGCCCTGTTCACGGGCGGCAAGTCCGAATCTTCCGGCATAGCGAACGGCGGCTTCTTCCACAGAACAGGAGGATTCGTCCGAACGGCGTACATAACTCAGTTCCGGCTCATAACCCTGGTTCCAGAGGCGGTTGAAAAGAGTCGGAATAATCTCCCTGTCGTTTTGCATCTCATAGGTTCGATTGGGACGCAGTTTGTTCCGGAGAAACTGCACCAGCGGGTCCCGGGAGTATATGACCTGGCAGAGTGCGCACCAGCCGCAGGAGGCGGCTGACATGCGCTCGATGCCCTCCTTGCTTCTTGCGGCGGGGCACATGGAGGCAAAGACGAAATCGAAGGCTTTTTTCCAGCCGAGCAGGTCAAGATCGGCGGATTCCCAATCGAGCCTGCGATACGAGAGGTTGAAAAGCCCCTCCCTCTCCGCGTTGTCTTTGGCATGGGAGAGCATATTGGAAGAAATATCGGTTATGGTCACATGAGAAGCGCTGCGCGCAAAGGGGATGGCGTAGCGGCCCGTCCCGCCTCCCACGTCCAAAACGGTTTTCCCGCGAAGCAATCCCCTTTCATACAACATCGTTACAATCTCGTCCGAGCGCAGAGCGCCGCTGCTGAGAAGAGCGGCGTTATAATGCTCCGCCCTCTGATCCCACATAGCCTCCGCGTCGTAGCCGAGCGCCCGCCGCATCTCCGGCGTTGCGTCATAGTGCGCGGTATCCATAAAATCCCTCCGTCCCAACCGGGTATGGTTTCTTCCTAAGAGCTGCCATACGGCGTGCCCTAAGGAAGGGGCACATGATACGATCTGCTTCGCGGATAGTATACCATAGCCCCGTCAGGGTTAGTATATCATAGCTTGGAAGCGTTATCCAGCGAACAATACTGACGCTTTCGGTTAAGTTGCGGGAAAAGCTGTTAAATACTTGGTTGACAAGGGACAAGAAGCGTATTAGAATGCAAATGCAAATTATTTGCAATTAGGAGGGAAGGGATGAAACTGAGATTCCCGAAAATGGGTATTGGGATTGTGTCGCTTGCGATCCTGTTTGCGGCGACCTCCGGGTGCGGCGATGCGGAAACTGCCCGGACGGTTTCGGATAAGCCGGTCGTCGCGGTGACGATTGTGCCGCAAAAGACTTTTGTGGAGGCGGTCTGCGGGGATCTTGCCGAAGTGGTGGTTCTTGTTCCGCCGGGAAACAGTCCGGAAAACTACGAGCCGACGCCGGAAACAATGGAGAAATTCTCCGAAGCGGCAGTCTATTTTACAATCGGCGTTCCGGCCGAAACGGCAAACATCCTCGCCCGCGCCGAAGAGATGCAAGTTGTTTCCCTGCATGAAGCCGCCGCGGCGGTTTACGAAGAACGGACCTTTGATGAAGGGGAGCGGGACCCTCATGTCTGGCTTTCCCCCAAACGGGTTAAGGTGATGATCGATGCCATCGCGGAGCAGATGGCGGCGCTCGACCCGAAAAACGAAGCGGCATACCGGCAGAATGCGAAGGCCTATCAGGAGCAGCTTGATTTGTTGGACGGCCGCATCAGGGACGCGTTTTCCGGCATAAAGGACCGGAAGTTTATCGTATTCCACCCCGCCTTCGGTTATTTGGCCGACGACTACGGGCTTATGATGTATGCGTTGGAAGAGGAAGGAAAGGAATCGACGCCGCAGCGCCTTCAGGAAATGATCGATTTTGCAAAAAGAGAGCGGATCCGGGTGGTTTTTTATCAGGAGGAGATGGACAGCAGCCAGGTGGAAGGTTTTGCTGAGGAAATAGGAGCCGTTACGAAGATGCTTTCTCCTTTGGCGGCCGACTATATGGAGAATCTGGAAAACATGGCAAAGGCGCTGGCGGAGGCAATGCAATGAGTAAAACGGCGGTTCAGATAGAACATCTTTCGGTGTATTATGGGCATACGCCGGCCCTTCGGGACATCTGCTTGGACGTGGCGGAAGGCGAATACCTTGGCATCATCGGACCCAACGGGGGCGGAAAGTCCACGCTTCTGAAGGCCATTTTGGGCCTGGTGCCCGCGGATGCTGGTACGGTGAAGGTATATGGGGAAAAGCCGGGGCGCCGCCGGGGCGCCGCCGGTTATGTTCCGCAGTTTTCTTCGGTGGACAAGCGCTTCCCGATTACGCTTTTGGAAGTGGCGCTGACGGGACGGCTTTCTCAGGGGCTTTCCCCGTTTTTCCGCTACACGAAGGACGATCTGGAAGCGGTCGAATCGCTTCTGGAACGCGTTGGAATCGCCCACCTGGCGCATCGCAGGATTTCCGACCTGTCGGGCGGTGAGTTTCAAAAGATGCTGATCGTACGGGCGCTTGCGGCGCAGCCCGCGCTCCTGCTGCTCGACGAGCCGACCGCAAGCGTAGACGCCGCTTCGCGGGATCAGATTTTCACGCTCTTGCAGGAACTAAACCGCAGTATGACCATCATTTTGGTCACGCACGACCTGATGGCGATCTCCGCCCATGTCCGCAGGCTGGCTTGTCTGAACGAAGTGCTCGTGTATCACGGCGAGCCTCAGCTCACGGATCAGGTCGTAAACAGCCTTTACGGCTGCCCGGTGGAGCTGATTGCGCACGGGGTTCCCCACAGGGTGCTGCGGGAGCATGGGGAGGGGGAAGAGCATGATTCATGCGGTTTTTAAGTATCAGTTTCTGCAGAACGCGCTGCTTTCGGGCATACTTGCCAGTATTGTCTGCGGCATCATCGGCGTGGTGATTGTGGAAAAGAAGCTTGTGATGATGAGCGGTGGAATCGCCCATAACTCGTACGGAGGAGTGGGATTGGGCTATCTGCTCGGATTCGAGCCAATTGTCGGCGCGTTTCTTTTCTCCGTGGCGGCGGCGTTTGGGATTGGTGTATTGGAGCGGAAAGGCTCTCGAACGGACGTTCTGATCGGCCTTTTCTGGTCGCTTGGCATGGCGCTTGGTATCCTGTTTATTGGAATCATGCCGGGTTATCCGCCCGACCTGAGTTCTTATCTCTTCGGCAGCATCTTATCGGTCACACGGGCAAACCTTCTCCTCATGGCCTGTCTCACGGCCGTCGTAACAATCGTCGTCGCGGTTTTGTATCAGGACTGGAAGGCCTATCTGTTCGACACGGAGTTTGCTGCGATCCTTGGAGTAAAAACTGCGTTTCTGAAATACCTGCTCTTGGTTCTGATCGCTATGTCGGTTGTCGTGCTGATTCGTGTGGTCGGAATCGTGCTGGTTCTCGCCCTGATGACGGCGCCTGCCGCGACCGCCGCCCTGCTGACGGATCGCCTTGGAACGCGCATGCTGTATGCCGTCGGATTCGGAGCGTTTTTTTGCGTATTCGGCCTTTGGATTTCTTACGAAACCAATATTGCGTCTGGCGCGTCTATCGTAATCCTGTCCGTTTTATGCTATACTGCGTTATACCTGGCCGTCAGAATCAAGGAACGGGCGGGACGCGGGGCCTCCGGGAACAAAAGCATGTAACATACGGCTTCATCTGATATAAAACGAGGTGAGGGATTGGAACGGGAATCAGACTACAGGGAAAGACTGAAGAAAAGCGGATTGAAATATACGAAGCACAGGACGGCCATATTGGCTATTTTGGCGCAGAGCGAGCCGCCGTTGGCGGCGGAACAGATCTACTTGGCCCTGCGGGAACGGGGACTGCCGGCCAATCTGTCCACGGTATACAGAACCATTGAGACGCTTGCTGAAAAGAATCTCCTGAAAAAACGAAGCTTGATTGGAGACAGCAGGGTCTTGTTTGAATACAACCGCGCGCATCACAGCCACTATTTGGTTTGTCTCGGCTGTAAAAAGATGCTGCCAATCCGCCGGTGTCCCTTGGGAGATTACGAGGAAAAATTGGAAAGAGAGACGAATTATACGATCGCCGGACACAATCTCGATGTTTACGGTTATTGTCCCGATTGCCGGGAAAAAGGACATCGGGGAAACTGAGCGGACGAATGTAATCAGGAAATAAGTCGGATTGATAAAAATCCCGCCGTTTGAATCGCAATACGGTGGGATTTTTCATATGATACGGTAAAACGATGCAAGGAAATAAAATTTGATATTTGCAAAAGGAGGAAAGGCGCGATGCCGAAAAGTCACGAAGCCGGGACTCCCAAACGCAGCGTCGTGGTGATCAACCACGATTTGGGGATGGATCCGATCCAGCGATACAGCAACGATGAACTGAAAAAGATTATGTCGTGCGGAAACTGCTTCATACATGCGCCGGGAGCGCAAGGCGGTTACGCCGCCGGAGGTATTCGCGGGTCCGGCGGCGCGGCGCCCGCGCGTAGCAAAGCGGCCCGGCCGAGGGAAAGGCAATTATCCGAGCGGGAAAGGAAAGAAACTTCTCCGGGAGAAAGACCGGCTGAGCAGGAAGGGACGGGGGCATTCGTGCCCTTCGCGTCCGGCGGTCCGGTCTCCATGCGCGCGTCCGCGGGGGGCGGTACATATAGCGTGATTGGATTCGGAAATTCGGCAGATGGCTTTGAAAGCGAGGGCGGAGTAATTGATCTAAGCACCGCGGCAAATATGGCCTTTCTGCTTCCGGAAGGCGGGCGCGTTGCGTCCTTTGCCGCCCAGTTCCATACGTCGAAGGCGCTGGAGCTTGGGCGAAACACCGTTTCGGTCACGGCAAGGCTGTTTCAGTCGGTTTTACCCGGCAGTTTGTTCACGCCTGTACCGAGCACCTCGATCACGCTCTCCCCGGCCCTGTCCGATTCGGTTGAGGCGGGCACGGTCTGCAGCGGAGGCTTTCNNCGCTGGCGGAAGGCGCCCGCCTGATGGCCGTTTTTTCCGCGGAGATCATTTCCGGAGCCGGGGATGGGGTCTTCGTGTCCGGTTTTGCAAGCGCGGGTCTGACCATTCGCTAACAGGAGGGGACAAAAAACGAACAGGGGCTGCCAATGAGCAGCTCCTGTTCATTACTGGAAAAACAATCTGATATTTACAGGAAATTTGCTGCATTCTTCGAGCAACTGTGATAGTATGAACCAAACGGAATCCGGCAGAGAGCGATTCCTATGGGGGAAGCGGCAGAGAGCGATTCGAAAGAACGGAGATGAGGAAGGCTTGAACAGGATCATAGAAGTCGGGGATCTTTCGAAGTCGTACGGCCGGGTTCGGGCGGTGAGAGGCATCAGCTTTTATGTGGAGGAAGGCAGGCTGTTCGCGTTTCTCGGACCAAACGGAGCGGGTAAATCCACCACAATCGATATCATTAGTACGTTTCTGAAGCCGGATGCGGGAACCGTTACGATTGACGGCCTTCTTCTCGGGAAAGAGGACGCCGCGATCCGTTCGGTTATCGGCGTGGTTTTCCAGGAGCATTTGATGGACCCGCTGCTGACGGTAGAGGAGAATCTGCGCGTTCGAGGCGGATTTTACGCCTTAGAGCGAAAGGCGCTTTCGGCGGCGGTGGACCGGGCGGTGAAAGCGGTTGGCGCGGAAGAGTACCGGAAGCGGCTATATGGAAAACTCTCGGGCGGTCAGCGCCGCCGGACGGACATTGCCCGCGCCCTTGTCAATACTCCCAAGGTTTTGTTTTTGGATGAACCGACCACCGGTCTCGATCCCCAGACAAGAAAAAATGTTTGGGAGACAATCCGAACGCTGCAAAGGGAAACGGGTATGACGGTGTTCATGACCACGCACTACATGGAAGAAGCTGCGCAAGCCGATTACGTCATCATCATAGACAAGGGGGTTATTGCCGCGAAGGGCACGCCGACGGAACTGAAAACGGCGTACGCCAGCGAGCTTCTGAAACTCACCGCCGCGGATGAGGAGATGCTCGTCGGGTTCTTGCATGCGAACGGAATTTCCTTTGAGCGCTCCTCGGAGCAATTTGTGATCCGGCTGCAGACAAGCTTGGACTCGCTTCCGCTTTTGGAAAAGTCCCGGCCGTATCTTTCGGGGTTCGAGGTCCTGCACGGCACCATGGACGATGCGTTTATCGCGATCACGGGAAAGGAGATGCGGGAATGATCGGACTCATTAGCAGAAATTTAAAGGTCTTTTTCAGGGATCCCAGTTCAGTCTTCTTTTCCCTTCTTGCGGTTTTTATCATCATCGGCTTATATGCCCTCTTTTTGGGGAATGTCTGGGTCGGTGAATTAGGGGACGTCGAAAACGCCAGACACCTGATGGACAGCTGGATCATGGCCGGCCTGCTCGCCGTAACTACGCTCACGACCACGTTGGGAGCCTTGGGGACGATGGTGGACGATCGCTCCAAAAAGATAATTAAAGACTTTTATTCTTCTCCAGTGAAGCGAAGCTACATAGCAGGCGGATATGTCGTGAGCGCTTTTTTGATTGGGGTGATTCTGAGCCTCGTTGCGCTTGTTTTAGCCGAAATCTACATTGTGGCGTACGGGGGTTCGCTGCTTGGAGGAATGGCTTTGCTGAAGGTTTTCGGTCTGATTCTGCTTTCCTCGATTGCAAGCACGTCCATGGTCTTTTTCCTAGCTACCTTTCTCCGAAGCCAGAATGCATTTGGCGTGGCGAGCACGGTAATCGGGACCTTAGTGGGGTTTCTGACCGGAATTTATCTTCCCACCGGCATGCTTCCCGAATCCATTCAGTATGTGGTCAAGTGTTTCCCCATCTCTCATGCCGCGGTTCTGCTTCGAAAAGTCGTCATGGAGGCGCCNNGCGCCGCTTGCGCAGATGTTCTCCGGCGCGCCAGAGGCGTACCGTGCGGGGTTTGAGGAGTTTTACGGGATCAGCCTGTATTTTGGAGAGCGGGCAGTTACGCCGGCAGTCAGTATTTTAATCTTGCTGGCGACCGCAGTGGTATTCTTCGGGCTTTCCGTGCTGAATTTGTCTAAAAAAAGCAGATAAACCCGGCCTTATACCCGGATTTCAGGAATTCTGCAATCCGGTTTTGTACAGGGGAATCACGTAGATGACGGGAACCTCATACGGATGGGCCGCTCGAAGGGCCTGCAGGGTTTCCTCCAGCCGATTCGTTTTGCAGAGTACTTCGATTTTGAGTTCCGGTTCGCTGGAAAGCTGGTTCAGGTCGCCTTGATACGGATGGCTGCCGGCGAGCGGGCGCCAACAGCCGGTAACCTCGCTGTAGGAAAGACAGCTGTCGTAATTGCCGACGTGCCCCGCGTCCGCCTGCCTGAGTGCCTCCCGGATTGCTTCAAAATGGGATTCCGGGACAAAGATTTCCAATTTGCAGTATTCGAAATTCATGGCCTTCTCCCTTCCCGGGGCATTAACGGCTTCCGTCTTCCCGCAGGACTGCCGCTTCGAATCCCAAATCGTCCAGTTCCTCCATTGCCGTCTTTACATTCTCCTGCGTTCCGTCAAGCGTGACTGTTTTGTCTTTCAGCGAAACCTGAAAGGATAATCCGGCCGCGCGCAGTGCGCTTGTGATTCGTTCGACACATTTTTCGCAGTGCATTCCGGGTACTTGTAACGTAGTCATGTTCATTTCCTCATTTCATCAGTTTTTGTAAGGTTGTGACCAGTTCGCCGATAATCTCGTCGTCGCCAGCGCGGATGCCGTCGGCGACGCAGGTTCTGATGTGATTTCCAAGCAGCTCCTTATTGAACGCGTTGAGCGCGGCCTGAATCGCGGATACCTGCGTGAGGATATCTACGCAATACGCGTCGGTTTCTACCATCTGCCTTACGCCCCGGACCTGTCCCTCAATCCGGCTGAGGCGGTTTATGAGGGATTTATACGTTTCCTCTTCTCTCTGCTTTTTCTTGTCCGTCACAGTTTTTTCCCCCGCAGTCTGAGCGCATTGGTTACGACGAAAACGGAACTCAAGCTCATGGCCAAAGCGCCTATCATGGGCGACAGCAGCAGATGAAAGGCCGGGTACAGTACGCCGGCTGCGATGGGAATGCCGATCGAATTGTAGAAGAATGCCCAAAACAGATTCTGTTTTATATTTCTTACTGCGAGACGGCTTAGATTTACAGCTCTTGCCACATCAAAAAGATCGGATTTCATCAAAATCATGTCTGCAGAATCTATAGCTATGTCGCTACCTCCTCCCATAGCACATCCTATGTCTGCCTGAACAAGGGCAGGCGCATCGTTTATTCCATCGCCCACCATCATTACAACTTTTCCACTATCTTGGTAATATTTTACGACATCAGCTTTTTCCGTGGGAAGCACTTCCGCAACGACTTCGTCTGTGCCTACAATCTTTCCGATATGTTCTGCAGCTAAACGATTATCGCCTGTCAAGAGAACAGTTTTTATCCTCATGGACTTCAGCCTTTCTATTGCTGCTTTTGAGTTTTCTCTGATTTTATCGGAGACTCCTATTATGCCCATAAGTTCTTTATCAAAGGCTACACATATTGTAGTTTGCCCTTTTGAGTGAAGCTCTTCGATGTCCTCTTCATATTTTGAAGTGTTAACATTCATCTCTACCATAAATGGTACGCTTCCTGCAATTAAACGATGTTTATTTGCTTCAAAACCTAAAAGGCCACGCCCGCCTATGTTCTCAAACCCCATAAGCGATCTCGCCTCAAGGATTTCCATTTCTTCCGCCGCAACGCACACCGCCTTGGCAAGCGGATGTTCGGATAAACTTTCAAGCGAATAAGCAACCTGCATACGTGCCGTTTTATCCCGCAACAAAATAGCCGAACATATTTAAAGCGATTCTTAATATCTCATTTTCCAGAAAATAAGATATTATNNCACCGAAACAATTCTAAGAACCTGCTTTTTCTGATTTTTATTCATGAGCCACCTACTTGACTATTTTGCAATCCGGTTCAACCCTTGAGACAACCGCTTGAGCCTCCTCTATGATCTTGTCGAAACTTTCTTCGGCGGCAACAAGTGTAATCTTCTGTGTAATAAAGTTTATGCTGCAATCTTCAACGCCGTTAATTTTCATTATTCCCTCGCACATCTTTTCTGCACAGTGTGCACAACCCAAGTTTTCTAATCTAAATTTTCCCTTCATTTTTGACCCTCCTTCCTAACATTTATTACCTTACTGTAATCATTTGCCAAGTCTTAAGTTTTCCATTAAAGGTTTTTACGGCAAGTAAAATAAGCGATTCCCTTGATATTCCCTATTTTCACCTGTTTGTACATACTTTTTAGACGAATGTCCAAGCTTTGAACAGTTTCGTAAGGAGGGGAGAAAAATTTCATTGGTTGGTAAAGACATCGGATAAAAAAGTCCGTTCTTTTGCAAGCGCCTGCCACATAGAAACAACCGCAAAATGTGCCGCCGTTATTAAGCACTCGAAAAATCTCTTGATATGCCGCTTCTTTGTCCGGAAAAGCATGAAAACCGTTCAAAGAAATAACGACATCAAAGCTGCTATCGGCAAAGGGCAGCATACCTACATCGCCCTGCTGAAAAACAATATTCTTTAGCCCTAATCGTTCTCCTTTTTCCTGCGCTCTGATTAACATCTCCGGAGAATAGTCCAGACAAGTAATTTCGGCTTCAGGCATTGTACAATAAAGCGGCATAGTAATTACGCCTGTCCCAACCGGGACTTCCAACAACCGTCCTGAAAACATATCCGGAATACCCGACATGGCTTGCATTTGATATTCAGCACTATCCTCTGCGTTCATATCCCAAACTAAACGGGAAATGAATCTGCCGAGAAATGTTGAGCAGGTTATCATATCGTCATAAAAGCTGTTTCTAGCGGTAAGCCGATAAGCACTGCGAATCCTTTTGCTTCGATCAACAATGTTTTTCATTATCTCTTCCGCCCCCCTTTGAATATTTTTCCTAAATATCAATCTTTCAGCCTTTCAGCCAAGATAATAAAACACACAAACTTTAATGTTTATTTCCAACGCTTCACATCTTTAGTTAGCCTTTGCTAACTTCAGTTAGCCAATTCTAACTCTTTTCGATATTCTTTGCAAGCCTTTTCTTTTAAAGTTTTAAAAATGCATTCTGCGAAAACTCCGGCAATGTGTAAATTTAATCATTTGCTTTATGTAATGCGTAATGGTGTTTTTCGAAAAATTTGGAGGGAAACTTTTTTATTTCATCCTCAGCTTTTCCTTTTTTGTGTAAATTAAAAAATTTCCGAAAAAAACAACACAGCCGACAATACACATTTTTGTACTATCGGCTGTGTTCCAAATTTTTCAAAATTTGCAAACAGATGTAAATCAAACGCAGTCTGCTTGTCCGGTTGTTATCCGGGGATGTCCGCAACGCTGCCGATAATCAGGCGCGGACGATAGGGAAATAAATCCACATCCGCCTCGGAGGTGACACCGGACAGGACAAGCACGGTGTCAAGACCGCTCTCGATACCGGAAATGATATCCGTGTCCATCCTGTCACCGATAATGGCGGAATCGTTCGAATGCACACCCAAACGGCGCAGACAGGAGCGCATCATCAGCGGATTGGGTTTTCCTACAAAGTAGGCGGTTTTTCCGGTGGCAAGCTCCACAGGCGCAACCAGTGCACGGCAGGCAGGAATTATGCCGTCCTCAACGGGACCGGTGATATCGCTGTTGGTGCCGATCAGCTTTGCGCCGCGCAGCACAAGGTTGGTAGCAGTGCAAATCTTATCATAGTTGTAGTCGTTTGTCTCGCCGATGATTACATAGTCGGGGTCAATCTCGTTAATTGTAATACCCGCATCGTAGAGTGCGTTGAAAAGGCCCGGCTCACCTATTACATAAGCGGAACAACCCGGCGACTGGGCGGCGACAAATTTTGCGGTTGCAAGCGCACTTGTATAAAAATGACTTTCATCTACATCCAGACCCATACGCCCCAACTTCTGGCACAACTCTTTAGGTGAGCGGCCGCTGGAATTTGTCAGGAACATAAACTGTTTATTTTCCCGGTAGAGCCAATCTACAAAATCTTTTACACCCGGAAGCAGCCTGTTGCCATGGTACAGGACACCGTCCATGTCGCAAATAAATCCGGTTTTGTTTCGCAAACTATCCATATAACTCCTCTTGCTTTCAATCTTCGTTTGTTCTTTCATGCAATAATTTTATCACCAACCTCGGTGCAAGGCAAGCAAAACCCACACTCAGTTCGCATTCAATCACAGAATGCTTATCGGACAATACCACGTCTCCCGGTTGTATGGAACAAGTTCATCGCTCATGCATAAGACTATTCCCGGCTGAACTTTCATATTAAACTGATGCAGAACAGAAAAATTCTTATCAGGTCTGGATGGCTCTTTACTTTTCTTGATTTCAATCGGATACATTTTGTCCCCTTCTACTATCAGCAGATCTATTTCTTTCCTGTCGATATCCCGGTAATAGAACAGATCAGCCGGCCTACCCGCATTGTGATAACTTTTGACAATTTCGGTGACCGCATATGTTTCGAAAAAGGCTCCGTCCATCGCTCCGCTCTCCAAAGTTGCAGCACTTGGCCACCGACAAAGATATGCCGCCAGCCCGGTATCCATAAAATACACCTTCGGAGTCTTTACCAAGCGCTTGGTAAGGTTAGAATAATAAGGGCGCAGAATAAAGATGACGCCNNACTCCTATTGCACCGGCGATTTCACCATACTTCAGTTCCTGTCCGGTTCTTGCGGCCATGTAGACGAGAAAATCATAAAACTCGTGGAGCTTGCCGACTTGCGCCAAGTCTCTGATGTCCCGCTCAATATAAGTATTGACATAATCCATATAGAAGCGATCACGGTCTATATTCGAAGAACGCAACTTTGGCATTCCTCCTAAGAAAATTTCCTCATACAAGTCATGTACGGTTTTTGCTCTGCTATTTTCCAGTCTCTTACGCAAGGAGTTTATTTCGGGATGGAAAATTGCAGCAGGCCGTCTTTCAATTTCAGAAGCGGAAAGACTCGACATATCGAGNNAAATAGCGACACGACCGGCCAAAGACTCGGAAACATCCTTCATCATTCTGAATTTTTGAGAACCGGTAAGCCAAAACATACCGCTGTTATCCTCGCCGTTGAGGGATTTGCGGTCAACAATATTTTTCATTTCAATAAGGATTGAAGGAACACGCTGAAACTCATCAATGACCAGCGGATATCCATAGGTTTCGAAAAACAGTGCCGGGTCTGTAGATGCAAGACGCCGTGCATTGCCGTCATCCAAAGTGACATAACGGCGCCCCGTTTCCCTTATGTGGTTTAACATGGTCGATTTTCCCACCTGACGTTGGCCGCAGACCATGACTACGGGATACTGTTTTGAGGCGGAAAGAATCTGTTCTTCAAGATGCCGCTTAATATACAACGCGACGCCTCCCCTCGAGAAATCTAAAGTGCGACTTTATTTTACTCGAAGCCCTGGGTAAAAGTCAATACTTAAAACTAAACGTTCCATTAGGATAAGAGGGTTTTGGTAAGAAGTCGATTAAGCCCGCAAATCAATGGTTTTCACAAAAAACGAGCGAGTTTTTGCCTCTTTTGCACATTTTCGGAGCGAATTTGCCGATTTTCTGCTGTCGGCGTATCCCCCAATGTGCTTTTTAACAATCTTACAGCATATAGTTCCGGAGATATATCGCATCCATAAGGAAATTGCAAAATTCCGCTTACATAATTTTAGTCCCGAATGCGGCGGATATTTTTCCCGGTTTGAGTTTCTGCACAGAGCCTAAAAAGAAGCATCGGCCCCC
>DCTG01000210.1 GCA_002329245.1 Clostridiales bacterium UBA1446 | reverse complement strand
TGACGTGCGCGATCGCGCTGGTTTTGATGCTGCGCTTCACGTCCTGTTCCACCAGGAGCACCGTGGCACCTTTCGCGTTAATCTGCCGGATTCTCGCGTAAATGTCCTTGATGACCGTCGGCGCGAGGCCCAAGGAAATTTCATCAAACAGCAGAAGCTCCGGATTCGTCATCAGCGCCCTGCCGATGGCCACCATCTGGCGNNCCTTTCAGAACCGGAAACAGCTCGTACACCCGCTCCAAGGTATCTTTCGCGCGCGCCCTTGCCCTTTTGGGGAAGCTGCCCATATACAGGTTATCCTCCACGGACATGCGAATGAAGCAGCGGCTGCCCTGCGGAACCAAGGAAAGCCCCCGATTGACAATTTCATAGGCGGGAAGCCCGGTTATGTCTTCCCCCTTGAAAAACACCCTGCCGGAACTCGGCTTATGTACCCCGGCGATGCAGTCCATCAGGGTTGATTTTCCGGCTCCGTTCGCGCCGATGACGGATACGATCATCCCCTGCGGGATTTCAAATGACGCGTCGTGCACGGCGATAAAGTCGCCGTATTTGGCCTCAATATTCTCTACCCTGAGGATCGGTTCAGACATCCTCTTCCACCCCTAAGTAAACATCTTCCACAAGCTTGGAGTTCATGACCTCCGCGGGCTTTCCCACCAGCAGGCAGGCGCCGTCCGACATGCACATGAGCCGGTCGGTGGCCTCCACCATGGTTTGGATTACATGCTCGACCCAGACCATGGTATAGCCGGAGGCTTTCAGGTCCGCCACCATCTTCATGACGTCCAAAACCTCGGCCTCCGTGAGCCCCGCGGCTACCTCGTCCAATAGCAGGAGCTTCGGCTCCGTCCCCAACGCCCGGGCGATTTCGAGGCGCTTGCGGTCCAGAAGGGTCAGCTCCCCCGCTCTCGTTTTCCGCTTTTCATATAGGCCGGTCAGCTTGAGGGCCTCAATGCTCACCGCTTCCCCTTCCCGCTCCGAATGACCGGCTCCGTGCACGGCCGCGACAAGCACGTTTTCGTAAACGCTCATGCCCTCAAACGGCCGGGNNGGGGCACCTGATAGGTTCTCCCGATCCCCATCCTGCAGCGCTCGTTGGCGCTTTTTTTCGTGATATTGAAGCCGTCAAACTGGATCTCGCCGCAGTAAATGGTGCTCAGCCCGATGAGCGCGTTGAACATGGTGGTCTTTCCGCAGCCGTTCGGGCCGATGACGCCGAACACCTCGCCCCTGTACACCTCGAAGGAGAGGCCGTTGAGCACCTTCACCCTTCCGTAGCCCCCATGGATCTGATTGAACGAAAGCAATGTTTCNNCCTCCTGTCTGCGTGTGATGAAGGCGGACTTCGGGCCTAAGCCCGCCTGAATCCGGGCGGAGAGCCAACGCTCTCCGCCCGGAGCATTCTTAGATCGGAAGTTTCTTATCTTGCCCTGTATGCCCCGGTGGTGGGCACATCCGGATAGAGGCTGTTGTCGATGATGACGAGGTTCAATTTGTCGGTTGCGGCGTCGTACTGCCACTGGCCGCCGGCCAAAGCGGTATTGGCGTAACGCAGATAGGTCTGGCCGTTGATGATGTACTCGTTGTCGTAGCGGATGGGGCCGACGATGGTATTGAGGTCGGTTTCGGCGATGGCCTTGGCGATGGCATCGGGCTTCAGGGAGCCCGCCCTCATCAGCGCGTCGATCACGATTTCCATCGAGGCGTACTTATACCCCATGGGCTGCGTAATATCGTTTCCGGTTTCGGCTTTATACAGATCCGCAAGCTGCGCGCAGGTCATGCCGGTGAGCTCCGAAACAAAGGGATGGGTCGGGCTCCACCAGACCTCCGCCATGCAGCCGTCCATGATCTTCTTCCCGATGGCTTCGGCGTCGGACTGGAGCAGATAGGCCTTGCCCATGGTCACGACGGCGGGATCCAGCCCGGCGGCGGTAGCCTGGTTCCACAGGTCGGCAAAGTTGGGGTTCGTGTTCGTGCCGCAGAGGATGTCGATATCCGCGTCCATAAAGGTCTTGATGACGTCGGTGAAATCCGTCGTGGAGTCGGGGTACTGCCCCGGGTCTACAAGCTCGTAGCCGTCGGCCTTGATCTTATCGACGAACACGTTATACCATGCTGTGCCGTCGGCATCGTTGGCAAAGGCGATGCCGATTTTATATCCCTTGCCCGGCCCGTAGCCCGCTTTCTCCCAAAGGGCGGAATACTGCTCGTACATGGTCTCCAAGGTCCAGAAGGAATGGCAGGTGACCTTGTAGGGTCCCGCGCCCGCGACCGCGTCCACGGGAGCTTCGATGGCGACGCAGGGCACGCCGTACCGCTCCGCCATGGCGGACACGGGGTTTACGGTCTCGGGCGTATGGCGGGCGATGATGATGTCCACCTTGTCTTCCTCACAGAGCTTCTGCGCCATTTCCGCGCAAACGGTGGTGTCGGAGGTAGAGTCGTACATGATGAGTTCGACGGGCAGCTTGGCCCCGTCGATTTCGATTCCGCCAAGGGTTTTGTTGACGTAATCGACGATGAGGTTCTCGGTCCAGGGACAGCCTTCGCCGAACCCCGCGAGCTTGCCGGTGGTGGGATTGACCAGTCCGATTTTAATGCTGCGGCCCTCCGCGGGGGGAGGGGTGGTATCCGGTGCCGAGGTTTGCGCGGGCGGCGCGCTGCCGGCCGGTCCGGTCCCGGAGGGACTGGCGCTGCCGCCGCAGCCGGAAAGAAGGAAGAGGATCATCGAAAGCGCTAAAAACGAAGAAAGAATGCGGCTTCTTTTCATCTTTGGAGACTCCTTCCTGTATTCTTGATTTCCTGTTCGATTCCGGTAGCAATTTACTTTCCAGTGTATCAGAGTTAGCTGAATATAACCTTAAAACAGGCTTAAAATTTCCATAAAATGAGCGGCTTAAGAATAATTTCCACGTTATTTTTGTGAAGAACCGCCGCTCCCTTTCGCGGGAAATACCGCCGTAAACACCGTACCTTTGGGCTTGTTATGCTCCGCGTAGATTTTCCCCCTATGCCGCCTTACGATCAGACTGGCGATATAAAGGNNCTCCCGGTAATAACGCGTAAATATCTTTTCCATGGCGCTCTCGCTGACGCCGGCGCCCGTATCGCCGACGCTGAGGAGCACTTTTTCGCCCGCTTTCCGTGTGGATATCTCGATCCGGTCGCCCGGTTCGGTGTATTTGAGCGCGTTTTCCAGCAGAATCACCGCAAGCTCGGTNNACCGCAGCTCCTTCCCCGCCAGCTCCGCCTGACACTGAAACGGGTCTATGAAGGACAGAATGAGCTCGTCCAAATCGAATTTCTGCCACTTCGGCTCGAGGTCGGAAGCCTGCAGACGGGCCATTGCGAGAAGATTGGCGGACATTTTGCGCAGCCGGTTTGTCTCGGTCAGGGAGTTTATAATGAGGTCGCTGTGGTCGATGATTTTTCCGCCCGGGTTTTTGAGCAGAAGCTCCAGCGAATTGTGGATGACCGTAAGGGGCGAGCGGATTTCATGGGAGGCGTAGCTGATAAACTCGTCCTGCTTTTCCCATGCCTCGGTGACGCCTCTCGTCAGGGCCTTGCCGTGATACCACTCCGCGGCCAGAAGCAGAATCAGTGCGGCGGCCGAACCGTGCAGAAGCGCCGCAAGGAGGATGTTTAAGGAGGACCGGATGCCGGTGGAGTCCGCCGCCGTCTGAATATAATAAACCTGCCCGGACGCGGTCCGGACAGGCATGGTAAAGATGCGGTAATAGCGCTTTTCACTCCCCCGGGCGGCCGCCTGCGTCCGGATCTTCCCGCAGTCGGACGGGGAAAAGCCGAGGCTCGGCAGATCGCCGAAGGAGGACGGAGAGGCGGCGTTTAAAATCGCGCCTTCGCCGTTTCGGAGAAGCAGGAACATTTTATTCTCGCAGCCGTCGTACCCGATGGCGCCGCCGTTTATAAAATCTTCGACAAAGCCGTCGGGCTTTTCCCCGACGGCCCGCGCGGCTTCGGAAAGCCGGCCGTCGATCTCCTTGTACAGGGCTTTTTCGGCTATCGCGCAAACGATTCCGTCAAAGGCAAGAAAGATGAGCAGAAATGACGTGAACAGGGCTAAAAGATGCTGCAGGCGGCGCCCGCGGATATAGCTTTTCCTATCCATACAATTCGCTGTCGTCCGTCAGTATGTAGCCGATTCCCCGGACGGTCTTGAAGTATTTGTCGTACTCGTGCTTTTTCAGTTCCTTCCGGATCTGCGAGGCGTAAACCTCCACCACGGAGGAGCCGGTGCCGCAGTAAAACCCCCAGATATGCTGGAAGATCTTTTCCTTGTGGACAATCATATTGCGGTTTTCCATCAGGAAAACCAACATGTCGAACTGCTTGCCCGGAAGCTCCAGCCTGTGGCCGCCGATTCCCGCCGTCCGGGTGTTGAGCTTCGCCGTGAGATTGAGAAAGGTGAGCGTATTGTCCGTTTGGGCCGTGGTTGTCTTCGAACGCCTGACCAGGGCCTCGAGGCGCGCCTGCAGCACGTCGATATCAAAGGGCTTCGTCATGTAATCGTCCGCTCCCGCTTTGAGGCCGCGCACCTCATCCGCCGTGCGCTCAAGCGCCGTGAGCATCAGGACGGGCGTTGTGATCCCTTCCCTTCTCATCTGGGAAATGAGCTCGTAGCCGTTCAGCTTCGGTATCATCACGTCCAAAATGACGACGTCGAAGCTGCCGGACAGAAGCGTGAGCAGCCCCTCCTCCCCGTCGAAGGCCTGCGTCAGGCGAAACGGATACCCAAGACTTTTACAGATGTTGTCGGAAAGCTCCCTGTCGTCCTCGATGATCAGACCTTTCATCTTCGCCCTTCTTTCTCTATTTCGTGCTATTCATTCCAATAATACCATATTTATATCATAAAGTAAATATATTACATTTTTCGAATGCGAGGAAAGGGCAGCGCCGGAGCGGGCGGTTGTAGCTTTTTAGGCCCGCTCCAGGGGGATATCCCCCAAATTGACGCATTCCTTCGTGCTGACGCCGAAGCAGTACTTCGGCCGGAAGCCCCGGGCCGTGATGGTGATGTCGTACTCTCCCACGGCAAGGTCCTTAAACCAGAAATCGCCGAATTCGTCGGAGTAGACGTTGAGAATCCGACCGCCGGACACCGCCATGCACCTGGCCCCTTTGATCACTTCCTCCTCTATGGGGTCGTAAAGCGTCCCAGCGATAAACTGGCCGGGAAGGTTGCGGTAGTAAACGTTGGGGCCGAGTCCGGTTTCCGGCTTCAAGACCTGCGCGCCCTCCAGCAGGCCGGCAAGCTCCTCCCGCTCGCCGAAGCGCAGCGCCTCGGTGGGACAGACCTCGACGCAGCGGGGAAGCGGGTTTCCCGCGTCAAGCAGATGCGCGCAGCCGGTGCATTTCTGCGCGATGTCCAATTCCGCGTGGAAATAGATTACGCCGTAGGGGCAGGCCTTTTCGCACGCCCCGCAGCCGTCGCATTTTTCCGGGTCAATGAGAACGAGATCGTCCTCCCGCTTGGAAACGGCCCCAACCGGGCAGGCCTCACGGCAGGCCGGCCTGTCGCAATGGTTGCACAGGCGGGGCATGTAGGTGACGTTCACCTTGGGAATGGTGCCGCGCACCGTTTCGTTCACTTTCAGCCAAAACTGTCCCGTATCGGGCTGCGGTTTGGCGTACGGGGTCCAGTCGTTGTCGCAGTGTTCGTCCTTGCAGGCCATCTGACAGGAATAGCAGCCGCTGCACAGGGCGGTATCGATTACAAAAACCTTCGGCATGCTCAGCCCTCCTTCTTCTCCGCAATCAGCCATCCGTCCAGACAAACCCCGCAGGCGTCGTCCACCTTCCTGGCAAACGCTTCGGGGTATTCCCGCTTCCAGCGCTCCATCTCCTCGTCGGTCACGGGAGACATGCCCACCAAAAAGCCGGAGACCGCCATGCCGGTGACGTTTTTGGAAATGGTCGCCGTGGGGGAAATCAGGTTGATGGCGCCGCCCCGATCCAGCTTCTCCGGGTCGATGGGATCAAACCGGGAGCCGTGGTCCATATAGACGACGCCGGGGATAATTCGCTCCGTCACATACGCCGCGCCCAACACGGCGCCCCGCTCGTTATACAGCTTTACGATATCGCCGTGGGAGACACCGTATTCTCTGGCGGTAGCCGTGTTCATCCACACCGGCTCGTACTGATACCCGTCCCAGCCGCGAATCTTCATGGTCTCGATTTCCCGGTGCCAGGTGATGTCGTCCAAGTTGGCGTGGAAGCGCCAGCGCCCGTGGTTTGACATGCACAGGAGCGGGTATTTCTTCGCGCGCTCGGAGCGCAGGGTTTCGTCGTGACTGGGGCCTCTTTCAATCCATTTGGGATAGGGCGGGCGCTCCGGGTCGTCCGGAAAGTGCTTGAGAAGTCCCGTGGAGGTAAACTCGAGCTTCCCGGTCGGCGTTTGGAGCGGATTGTTTTCCGGGTCCTCCGCAAATTTGCGCAGCTGGGGCGGGACCTTTTTCTGAATGTCCGGGTCGCAGGGGAGGACGAAGATGTCCCGCTTATGGAAGTCGTCGTTCTCGTCCAAATGGGATACCCCGCTTCCCTGCCAGAACAGGTCGATGCACATGGAAGCCGTGATCTCGCCCGCCGTATATTTGAGGTAGGCCTCGCGGCTGATCTTCTTCGCCACTTCCGCGACGCAGTCGAAATCGTTTAAGGATTCTCCCACCGGCGGGCAGGCCGGACGCTCGTGAAAAACGGAGGTGAAGACGCCGCCGCCGGGATCGTCGCAGATGTCCTCCATTTCAAACTTGGTCTGCACGGGAAGGATGATGTCCGCGAGGTAACAGTCGTTTTCCAGCCAGGGATGCTGCGCCAGCACAAATTCGATCTCCGGGCTTCGAAGGGCTTTGACAAAGCGGAAGCCGTCGTTCCAGCAGGTCACCATACAGGGGGAATCCGTCCAGATCATATGTATCTTGGAGCAGCCTTCCGCCGGGAAATGAAATTGCTGCCATTGCTCCTCTACGGGCCCGCAGAAAGAATACAGGCCCCACCAGTCCACTTTTCCGTTCAGGATGGCGTCATGCACCATGCATTTCGGAATGGACTGCTGCGGCGCCTGCTCCATGGTCCGGCAGACTTCGGCCAGTTCTTCAATGGTCTGCGCAAAATTACTCAGTTTGAACCGGCCTTTTTCCCGTTCAGCCACGGATTGGAACTCTTCCAGTTTATAATGCGGGAAAGCTTTCTCCGCCTTCGGCGGACGAACGCTCTCTCCAAAATGCGCAAGCGTGGGAATCGCCTTGCCCTGATAGGGCATCGGGAATTTGTCGGTAAACAGGTTCCATTCGATCCACTTGACCTGATGGACACCCGGTTTTCCCAGGCCTCTCATACCGAGAAGGATGGGCTCAAGCCGGCCGGGTTCGGAAGCGAACGGACCGCGAATGCCGGGACCGCCGTTTCCGTGTGTGATACTAACCGTTTTGCTCGCCCAATCCCGGGCAAAAGCCTTAATGGTCCATTCCGGCACACCGCATTTCTCGGACGCCCAAGCCGGCGTTTTCGACACGCCGTCTACCTTGCCGAGTACATAGTCGAAGAACTTCTCATAACCAACCGCGTGACTCTCCACATATTCTTTGTCATAGAGTCCCTCGGTCAGCCATACGTGTGCAATGGCCAACTGCAGGGCCGCGTCGGTATTGGGGTAAACAGGAATCCACTTGTCCGCCAGATAGCAGCCGGAATAATTAAGCGCAGGGTCTATGTAAACGAACTTGAGACCCAAGGCGTGGAGCCACTGGCTAAGGCGGCTTGCCATCATACCGTCAAAACCGGCCGGCGTGACTTCAGGATCGGCTCCCCAGAACAGGAGCATGTCGCTGTGCTTCGCGATATCTGGCCAAAGATTATAGCTGGGCTGCATCTGGCCGACAGGCTCGCCGCCCCAGACGTTCTTGGCCCCCCAATACCAGCCTTCCCAACTGTCCTCGTTGCGCATCTGCGTTGTGTAGCCGCCCAAAAGGGATAGCAGGCGGTTGGCACAGCCGTGGCAGGGGGCAACGTGCTTGCCTTCCCCGTGCATGTCTGCCTCGGACAACACGCACTCCGGACCGTATTTTTCCCGGACGCGGAGCAGTTCCTTGGCAATTATGGTGGTGGCTTCGTCCCAGGAGATACGGACATATTTGGATTTACCCCGGTTTTGCGGATTTCTTTCTCCTTCGGGATCCCAGTCAACGCGTTTCAAGGGGTAACGAACACGGTTTTCAGAATAAACACGCTTCTTGTAGGTTA
The DNA here is from genome assembly GCA_002329245.1 of Clostridiales bacterium UBA1446. GTDB lineage: Bacteria > Bacillota > Clostridia > Oscillospirales > Oscillospiraceae > UBA1446. The sequence goes on along the minus strand of DCTG01000210.1, from coordinate 1,699 downwards.
AGTAATAGGGAGCCGTAACGGTTCGCCTCGGTGGTTCGAACGTTTTTCCGCGGGCTTCAATTTTCCAGGGATTCAGGCTTTCCCATTCATATTTCTCATCGTAGTAGAATGGACGAATCCGTGTAATCTTACCGGTCTCGTCCGAGTCGACGACTGTGGGCGGGCCGCTTCGCGGGCCCATCAGGCTTTGCGCCTTCAAGACACGCTTATCGGCTTTGATGCTGAATTTTTTGCGATCCATTCGATAACCTCCCGTTTTTCCGAATCTATACGAAGTGCTGAACACTTCTCACACAGAAAAAAGTCTAAGGATATTGAAAAAGGCGGCGCCATTTCGCACCGGTCCCTCAATTGGTCGCAATGATTTTTCCCACAGCCCCCGTTTAGCCTCTATTTTTAACTTCCAATTGGTTATTATTACCCAACTGGTTTGTTTCATCATAGCATGACCCAGCTAGCAAAGTCAAAGAATTTTTCCGCATTCCGCCTTGTTGATGGAAAAATTTTCCGCCACTAATAGCGCGTCCTATATAACAAGCCATTTTTGTTTTAATTCTGCGGTAATTCTTCTATNNCTTTCAAATTATCGCATCTGAAGCGCCGCGCAGGCCCGAACCGTAACAGGACAAGGCTTGTAACAGCAAATTTAATACTTGTAGCGGATTATCCGATACGCATTGACACCGATCCGGTTCCCGCGGTAATATATATTTGTACAAACGGTTAAGAATAACCATTCGGTTTTCGTTTCCTTTTTCTTATATTGTGTATCTGCCTGCCGCTTCGCGCTCCGGGAAGATACTGCGGATCTTCCAGTACCAGCCGCTTTTCTTCCATTTCAGGAAAGGCCCGCCCGCTCCCGGCGTCCGGCGGGCTTTTCTGCTTTCCTAAGCCCTATTGCCATTCTCCCGCCTCCCCCGGCAGAGACAGCAGAATCTCTTAGAAATTGTATTGTGAGAAACGGAATAATCTGATACCTTTATAAGAGAAACATCAATCAGGCCTGCCATCCGGAGGCCTGAACGCTTCGGAGGATGCCCCTATGCCAATCGTAATCGATAAAGAGAAAGAAAAACGCAAAATATTAGACGCGTTGGGAGAATGCTTAAACGATATCCCGCTTGCCAAGGTTTCGCTGAGGGACATTGCAAAAAAGGCAGGCTTCTCCCATTCCAAACTGCTTGTTTACTTCGGCTCAAAGGAACAGCTTTTGCAAGCCTTTTATGAAGACCGGTTCGACGCCTATTATTACGGCGCCGTATCCTGGTTCGGCAGCAGGAGATTAAATTCCTATTCCTCGGTGGCCGAATTCTATAAGGATTTTATTCGCTATTCGGTGACGGACGGGATCGACAAAAAAAGCACGAATTGTATGACACAGATTTTCGGACTTGCAAAATATAACCCGGATATCGAAAATTTGATTAGGATAAGCTTCTCCCGCCTGAGATATCTTTTTGAAATCACGTTCAAGGAACTGAACATCCCCGAGGAAAAGGCCGCAAGTTATGCCGATGCCGCGATTTGCTTTATTGAGGGAATCCTCCTGTGCAGGCTCCTCGGGTTTTCCAATGAGGATTTGCTTCGCGCCGTCGACGCTTTTTGCGACACCATGGGAGACACTGCAGACTAAAGGAACGCGGAAGCGAAAGCCGCGCCCCAGAACGGGGCGCGGCTCAGCTTGTCGAAAAAGTCCAGC
>DCTG01000095.1 GCA_002329245.1 Clostridiales bacterium UBA1446 | reverse complement strand
GGTCGGCAAGGCGGAGGCGCTGGTAAAAGGACTGGGGTTCCATTTTCGCACGGTGAAATTGGCCGCGGCCGACTGCTCGGCGTCCATGGCCCGCACGTACGACATTGAAATTCATATTCCGTCCATGGAGGGATATAAGGAAGTTTCTTCGGTTTCCAACGCGAGGGACTACCAGGCCAGGCGCGGCTCCATCCGCTTCAAACGGGAAGCGACGGGCAAAACGGAATATGTGCATACGCTCAACGGCTCTGGACTTGCCACTTCCCGCATTCTGCCCGCCATCGTGGAGCAGAACCAGCAGAAGGACGGGAGCGTCGTCGTGCCCGAAGTCCTGCGTAAGTATTTAGGCGGGCTTGAAGTGATCCGAAAGAAGTAAGCGGTTTCAGAACAGGAGAGAGCAAGTGAACAAACGGATCTGGGCGATCGTCGGTCTTGCCTATATGGTAATTCTGTTGGCGCTAAACTTCTACTCGCTGTATACGGGAAGCATCATCACCGGGATTCCGACGCTGATGTTCTGCCCCGTCGTAGCGGGATTCGCGGCAATTACCGTTCAGAATTACAGGAGAAAAACCGGCAGACTTGCGCTTCCGGGCGTGATTTTGCTTGTTGCCGTCTGTACGGCGGTGTTTCTGTTCTGCCTGTATGAAGGCATCCCCGCGTTGCTGCGGAATTTCTGACGGAATTGAGCGGGGGGGAACGCATGGAACAGCTGATTTTATCGGGTCTCAGGGCAATGACCCTGCCCGCCGAAGAGAAAACGGCAAAAAATCTTTCGTCTTACACTCGTCTTTTGCTGCAAAGAAACGAGCAGGTAAACCTCACGGCGATTACGGAGCCTGAAAGCGTGGTCAAGCTTCATATATTGGATTCGGCCGCGCTGCTGCTGGCTGCGGATNNGTCCCGGCATGGTGCTGAAAATGATAAACCCGACCATTGCGCTGACGGTTTTGGACGGCACGGGGAAAAAACTGGACTTTATCCGCGACGCCGCGGAAACGTTAGGGATAATGGACGTTGCGATTCTGCATGCCCGTGCCGAAGAGCAGGCGCTGCTCCCCGGATTTCGCGACAGCTTTGATCTTGTCGTTTCCCGCGCCGTTGCGGAAATGCGGGTTTTGGCCGAACTGACGCTGCCTTTTGCAAAACCGGGCGGGAAACTGATCGCCATGAAAACAACCGACTGCGAAGAGGAACTGCGGGCGGCGAACCGCGCGGTTTCCGTATTGGGCGGAAAATTCCTCAAGCCGTTTGCGTACGGGATTCCGGACTCGGACTTAAATCGCCTCGCGGTGCTCGTCGAAAAGATTCACGAAACGCCGGACGGCTATCCGCGTAGGTTTTCAAAAATTCAAAAACATCCCCTTTGATCTTGCAAATTGCACAAATTTACATTGCAATGCACAGGCGCGAATGGTATAATTTACAAGAACCAAAAGCACAGGAGGCGGACATGGGAACGGCTANNACGGCTATTGTCATTACGTCCGGAAAAGGCGGAACTGGAAAAACTTCTGTCACCGCCGGCGTAGCCTCCTGCCTTGCCGAGATGGGGCACCGTACGCTCTGTCTGGATGCGGATGTCGGACTGCGGAATCTGGATCTCTACTTAGGGCTCGCCGACCGCGCGGCCATGGACTTTTCCGACGTTCTCTCGGGCGGGTGCGATTTGGAGGACGCCGTAGTGGCGCATCCGCTGATTCGAAACCTGTTTTTGCTTGCCGCGCCGATGAGCCTCACGCCTTCGGATATCGACCCGGAAGCGATGGGGGAGCTGATGAACGAAATCCGGGAGCGCTTTGACTATTGTCTCATCGATTGTCCGGCGGGGCTTGAACTCGGGTTTCGGTTGGCGGTGGCGCATGCCGACAGGGCGGTTATCGTCGCGACGAACGATATGTCGAGCCTGCGGGACGCCCAGAGGACGGCGATTGCCCTGCGGGAGAGGGGAATCAGCCAGGTTCGCATGGTAATCAACCGCGTGCGTCCGAAGCTTCTGCGCCGGCTGCACACAACGATTGACGACGCCATGGACTGTGCGGGGCTTCCGCTTTTGGGCATTGTTCCCGAGGACGAGGCGGTGATTCTCGCGACAAACCGCGGAGAACCGGTTATTCACAACCGCAGGAAGGGATCCGCCCAAGCCTACGCGAACATTGCGCGCAGACTCACGGGTCAAAGCATACCTCTGATGAAAATAAAATAGCAATTCCAAGTCAGAAAAAGGTGGATGCGATTATGAATATTGCGCTCATGTCTCATGACAGGAAAAAGGAGCTCATGGTCCAGTTTTGCATTGCATACTGCGGTATTTTAGCCAAGCATTCCATATTTGCCACAAACACCACGGGTCGTCTTGTGCAGGAAGCGACGGGGCTTCCGGTCACCCTGTTCCTCTCCCATATGCACGGCGGCAGCCAGCAGGTGGGCGCGCGCATTGCGTACGGAGAAATCGACATGGTACTGTTTTTTACAGACCCGCAGAGCAACGACCTTGACGAGGACATCAGCTACATTACGCGTTTGTGCGATCAATACAGCGTCCCCTTCGCAACCAATGTCGCCACGGCGGAGATGCTGATTCATGGCCTTGAGCGGGGAGATTTGGACTGGCGCGATATCATGTATCCGAGAAACAGGGCGTTCGGCAGCTGAGAGTCCGCCTCGTCCGGCGGGCTTCGGTTGATTGGGCGGGGCGGTTTCGCTCCGCGGATAAAGAGCGCAGATACTGCGCTTTTCATGCTTACAGTATACGCGAGTGTATTCGACAGGCGGCGCGGCGTAAACGCTTTCGTTCCCTGATACCGGGAAGAAAGCGTTTTTCCAATCGTATCACAGGCCTGCCGGAAAACGATCTGCGGAAAAGAAAAATGATTTCGCATCGGGAGGAGAAGGCATATGGCGCTTAAAATCAGCGCGCCGCGGGGGACAAAGGACGTCCTGCCGGGAGACGTATATAAATGGCAGTTCGTGGAGCGCGTCTTTCGGGAGACGGCGGGCTTGTTCGGATACCGGGAACACCGGTTTCCGACGTTTGAGCACACGGAGCTTTTTGTTCGCGGCGTGGGAGACACGACCGACGTGGTTCAAAAGGAGATGTATACCTTTACGGACAAAGGCGGGCGCTCCGTAACGCTCCGTCCGGAAGGAACGGCTTCCGTCGTCCGAAGCTTTCTCGAGCATTCGCTGTATGCGGCGGGGCTCCCGGTGAAAAGCTGCTATCTCATTTCCAATTTCCGCTATGAAAAGCCGCAGGAAGGCCGGCTGCGCGAATTCCACCAGTTCGGAGCCGAGTGCATCGGCTCCGCCGAGCCGATTGCCGACGCCGAGCTCATCGGCCTTGCCGACGCGTATTTCCGGCGGCTCGGTATCCGGGGCCTTGCGTTGGAACTCAACTCCATCGGATGCCCGGAATGCCGGCCCAAGTTTCACAGCGCGCTGCGCGCATACTTCGACGGCCGGAAAAACGAGCTCTGCGACACCTGCCTTACCCGGCTGGAGCGAAACCCCATGCGGATTTTGGACTGCAAAAATCCAGCCTGCGCGGAGCTTGCGAAAAGCGCGCCGACCGTTTTGGATTTTTTGTGCGACGACTGCAAAACGCATTTTGACCGGACGAAAGCCCTGCTTACGGAGATGGGAATCCCCTTTTCCATAAACCCGAACATTGTCCGCGGGCTGGACTACTACACCCGTACGGTGTTTGAATTTGTCTCCGACCAGATCGGCGCGCAGGGAACCGTCTGCGGAGGCGGCCGGTACGACGACCTCGTTTCGGAATTGGGCGGACAGCCTATGCCCGCGCTCGGCTTCGCGGGAGGAGTGGAGCGCCTGCTTCTCGTGATGGAGGCGCAGGGCGTGCGGATACCCGAAGAGGACGGGTGCGATTTGTTTGTCGCCGTAGCGGGCGAGGAAGCGATGCTGCCGGTGCAGCGTCTGGTGCAGGAGCTGCGCTTTGCCGGGGTATCCGTTGAACGGGACCTCATGGGAAGAGCGCTCAAAGCACAGATGAAATACGCCTCCCGCATCCGCGCGCGCTATTGCGTCGTCGTGGGAGAAGAGGAGATTCAAAATCAGAAGGTTATGCTCAAGGACATGCAGACGGGAGAGCAGGTTCCAATCGAGCTGAACGCGCAGGCAATCCGCGCGAAACTTCCCAAAGTTTGATTCCTGATTGTAGAATTAAGATGCGGCAATACGAATTGTATTGATATTGCCGGTGTCTTTCACGGCAAAGAAGAACCGGAAAAGCAGGCCGCAGAGAAAATTCCGCCTTAAGAAGCGGAGAATACGGGACCAGAGAAAGGCATGAGAAAGCGAAAATAAGCGAGCCGTACGGATGTAACGGCGGGAAAATGATTAAATTATGTAGAAACAGAAATTAATAATACAGTTGGTATATAAGAATTGGTTGGAGTTGGTAGCATGGCAAAAGAAAAAAAGTTTTACCGCACCCATTACTGCGGGATCCTGCGGAAGGAACAGATCGGGGAAACCGTATCGGTTTGCGGTTGGGTGCAGCGGATGCGCAATTTAGGCGGTCTGGTATTTATTGATCTGCGGGACAGAACCGGTATCCTGCAGCTGGCCTTTGACGAAAACACGCAGCGCTCCGTATTTGAGCTTGCCTGTTCCGTCCGCTCCGAATTTGTTCTCTCGGCGTCCGGCGTCGTCCGGGAGCGCGCCTCGAAAAACCCGGAACTTCCCACCGGCGACGTGGAGCTGGAAGTTTCGCAGCTTAGCCTGCTGGCCAAATCCGAGACGCCGCCGTTTGAGATTTTGGAGGATACGGACGTCAACGACACGCTCCGGCTCAAATACCGGTATTTGGACCTGCGTCGGCCCAACCTGCAGCGCGCGCTGCGGCTGCGGCATCAGGTAAGCAAGGCCGCGCGCGACTATTTCGACAGCCGGGGATTTTACGAAATCGAAACGCCCATGCTGACCAAATCAACGCCGGAAGGCGCGCGGGACTATCTGGTTCCCTCGCGCGTGCATCCCGGGAAATTCTACGCGCTGCCGCAGTCTCCCCAGCAGTATAAACAGCTTCTGATGCTAGCCGGATTCGACCGGTACATGCAGATTACGAGATGTTTCCGCGACGAGGATCTGCGCGCCGACCGGCAGCCTGAGTTTACGCAAATCGATCTCGAAATGTCGTTTGTGGATGTCGACGACGTGATCGAGGTGAACGAAGGGTTCCTCCAATATCTGTTCCGCGAGATTTTGGGCGTCGAGATTTCGCTCCCGATCCAGCGCATGCCTTACCGCGAGGCGATGGATCGCTTCGGTTCGGACAAGCCGGATTTGCGGTTCGGACTTGAGCTGAAGGATATTTCCGATCTTGTCTCGGACTGCGGCTTCCAGGTGTTTTCAGGCGCTGTGAAAGCGGGCGGTTCGGTTCGCCTCATCTGCGTGCCGGGCGGCGGGGAAGCCTTCCCCCGCAAGCAGATCGATACGCTCGTTGAATATGTAAAGACCTATCGCGCGAAGGGGCTTGCATGGGTCAGGCTGACCGAGGGCGGCCTTACCTCTTCGTTTGCGAAGTTCATGACGGAAGAGGAAATGGCCGGCATTATTGCCCGCGCCGGCGCCAAGGACGGAGACCTTATCCTGATTGTCGCCGACCCGTCGAACGACGTCGTATTTGCCTCGCTCGGTGCGCTTCGCTGCGAATGCGCCCGCCGGCTCGGGCTTCTGAAAAAGGACGACTACAAATTCCTCTGGGTGACGGAGTTTCCGCTCTTTGAGTACTCCGAGGAAGAAGGGCGTTATGTGGCGAAGCACCATCCGTTTACGTCGCCGATGGACGAGGATATCGGGCTTCTGGAAACCGATAAGGCGGTCTGCCGCGCAAAGGCCTACGACATCGTCCTGAACGGGACGGAATTGGGCGGCGGATCCATCCGGATTAACAATCCCGAAATTCAGGAAGCGATGTTCCGCGCTTTGGGCTTTTCCGAGGAAGAGGCGGAAAGGCGGTTCGGACATCTGATCAACGCCTTCCGTTACGGCGCGCCGCCGCACGGCGGACTTGCCTACGGGCTGGACAGGCTTGTCATGCTTATGTCCGGAGCCGACTCGATCCGGGACGTTATCGCTTTCCCGAAGGTTCAAAACGCCTCGGAGCCGATGACCGCCTGCCCGTCCGCCGTGGACCGGAAACAATTAGACGAGCTTTCCATTGCCGTCGTCGGGGAGGAAAGCTGACCGCGGGACAGCAAAACGCCGGGGGGAACGCATTCCCCGCGGCGTTTTTGAAAAAAGTCGAAGTCAAAAAAAGCGGCAAACAAGCCGCCGGAATTTTATTTTGCGCGGCGCGCGGTAAAGGAAACCCAGCCGTCCAGCGTCGTGCGCTCCAAGATGGAAAAGCCGTTTCGTTCCAGCGCGGAGGATACTTCTTCCGCGCGGGTATCTATAATGCCGGAGCAAAGGAAGACTCCTTCGGGAGAAAGCCAGCCGCCGACGAAAGCGGAAAGCGGAATGATCACATCCGCCACAATATTTGCCAAAATCACGTCGGAAGGCTCACCGGTCAGCGTGGCGGCGAGGCGCGGGTCCTGAAGGATGTCGCCGATAAAAACCTGCAGCTCCGGCGCCCCCAAACGGTTGTAAGCGCCGTTTTCCTTCACAATGCTTAAGGCCTTTTCGTCGATGTCGCAGCCAAGCGCAAGGCGCGCGCCGAGCAGGAGGGCGGCTATGGATAAAATTCCGCTGCCGCAGCCGAGATCCAATACGCGCTCGCCGCCCCGAATCTGCCGCTCCAGCGCTTCTAAGCACAAGCGCGTGGACGCGTGGCTTCCCGTGCCGAAGATCAGGCCGGGGTTTAAGTAGAGGGGGATCCGTCCGTCCGGCGCCGCGGATTTTTCTTCCCAGGCGGGAACGATAAAAAGCCGTTTTCCGACGGGGAAGGGTCGGTAATACCGCTTCCACTCGTTTTCCCAGTCGGCGCTGTCGAGAAGGGTTGTGGAGACGGTCAGCGCGTCCTCCGGCCATTCCATCCGTCGGCAAAACCGTTGCAGCCCGGACCTGATTTCCTGAAGGCGGCTTCGGCCGGATTCCGTATTGTCCAAATAAAATTTGACGCGGGACCGGCCTTCCCATTGCCGGAGAAGTTCCTCGTCGACATAGTCCCAGTGCTTTCGGAATTCTTCCAAAAAGCGGTGAAAATCGGATTCCTCCTCGAATACGAGGCCTCCGACGTTTTCGGCGGTCAAATAGGCCGCAATCTCGTCTAAACGTTCGGGCAAGGCGGCTACCGTAATTTCAATCCAGTCTTTCATATACGCTCCATCTTTCAGGCTGCCACCCCGGCGGGCAAACGTCGCCTTCGCGGAAGGGAAGCGGCAATAATCATCCGGGCAGGGCCCTGTGGAAAAGGGTTCGGAAAAGGCCGGCCCGCCTTATCCCTGCAGCAGGGCGGCGTATTGCCGGGACGTACGGACATTTCCAACCGCGGAAAGAGAAACCCGGTCGAAATCTAAGGTGTTCCGGGCGAGGGCGGAAATCGCGTCGCGCGTAACCGCGTCATAGGCGGCGGTGATTTCTTCGTAGGAAGGAATCCGTCCGTAATAGAGCTCGGAGCGGGCAAGGTGGTTCATGCGCGAGGTGGTGGACTCCATTCCCATAAGCACATTGGCTTTTACCTGCTCCCTCGCGCGCGCAAGCTCCGCTTCCGTCACGCCGTTTTCCCGAAACTCGCGAACGGTTTTGCAGATTGCTTCGAAAGCGCGCGGCTCCATGGCGCGGTTCAGGGCGACGTAAATGCATAGAACCCCGATGTCCGCGTGTCCGGCGCCGAAGGTGTAAATATTGTAGCAAAGGCCGAGCTGTTCCCGCAGGAGATGGAAAAGGCGGGACGAAACGCCTCCGCCCAAAATCACGGAGAGCAGCTGCATCGTATACCGGTCCGGACTGGTGGCGGAAGTGCCCGGGAAGGCAATGCAAAGGTGATTCTGCTCAATTTCCTTCTTCCGGACCGTAATCGCCGGGGTGTAGGAAGCGGGTGGAACCTCCGGCCGGGGATTTCCGGACATTTGGGAAAAACGGTCGCAGAGATAGTCGATGTCCGCCGGGGAAAAGCGGCCGGACAGCGCCACAACGGTATGCTGCGGCAGATACCGGTCGCGCCTCCAGGCGCGCAGGCGGCGGCCGGTGATTCTGCGAAGCGCCGCCGGTCTTCCGAGAATGGGGCGGGAGAGCGAGCTTCCCCGGAATATGGCCGAGAACAGCCGTTCCGTGCAAAGATCTTCGGGCGTGTCCTCATACATGCCGATTTCTTCCAAGATAACGCCGCGTTCCGTGTTGACGTCGGAATCCTCGAACCTGGAACAAAAAAACATGTCGCAAAGAAGGTCCAGCGCAAGCGGTAGATGATCGTCCAAAGCATGCGCGTAAAAACAGGTATACTCTTTCGTGGTATAAGCGTTCACCTGCCCGCCGATGGCGTCCGTCAGCTCGGCCAGCTGCGCTGCGGAGCGGGAAGCGGTTCCCTTGAACACCATATGTTCAATAAAATGGGAGATTCCGCTTTCTTCCGGCCCCTCGTGGCGGGAACCGGTCCCGGTCCAGATTCCCGCGGCCGCCGAGCGGACATATGGGATTTCTTCAAAAAGAATGCGCACCCCGTTGGGGAGCGTACGTTTTTCATACATAGCCCGTACCCCTTTGGTAGTTAGTATGTCCTTCTTTGCCGGAAAACGAAAGGCCGGCAGGGAGGAAAGTAAAATACTCTGCTGATTTGATAACAATAGCATAAGAACGGCCAAAAAGAAAGGGGTCCGCCGGGAAGCCGGAAAGGAAGCCTTGTAGGACTACAATACATATTGGACAGTGGGGAAGAAAAATAGAGCAGGAATAGAGCACATCGGTTAGAATGGAGTTACCACACAACATTTAGCCGAAAGGAAGTGCCTATTCCTGCATGGACAGCATAACACAGGATATGAAATACAGGCAATCCCTAATTCATTACGCGCAGAAATATGGTGTATCCGCGGCGTCGCGGAAGTACAACAAAGCCCGGTCGTACATTTACTTCTGGATAGGCCGCTATGACGGGACAATCGACTCATTGGCCTGCCGGTCCCGGCGACCTCATAGCCATCCAAGAGCACACACGCAGCAAGAGCTGAAGTTGATAGCGAATGTCCGAAGGCGAAATCCGGAACTTGGGCTGTTGGAATTCTGGGATCGGCTCAGGAGAAACGGCTACAACAGGCCGCCTGGAAGTTTGTTCAGGGTGATGAGACGGCAAGGATACTTCAAGACTGAAAAAAATAAGAAAAAATACGTCCCAAAGCCCATGGAGCAAATGCAGTACCCAGGACAACGCATCCAGATCGACGTAAAATCCGTTCCTCTGGCCTGCATTACCACCAAAGGCGAGCGGTATTACCAATATACGGCTATCGACGAATACTCGCGCTTTCGGTATCTCAAAGCATATGAGGAAAACTCTACTTATTCATCAGCCGATTTTTTGAAAAACGCTGCCGCGTTCTTCAAAAAACACGGCTTCGATATCGAGTGTGTTCAGACCGATAATGGCTTCGAATTCACCAACCGATTCTCCCAGTCAAAACGAAACGTTCAGACACTTTTTGAGGCCACTGCTGCCGGCTTGGGCATCCGGCATAAGCTTATACGTCCATATACGCCACGCCACAACGGTAAGGTTGAACGTAGCCACCGGGAAGACCAAAAACGATTCTATTCATGCCACTGCTTCTATTCTTTTCAAGATTTCGCCGCTCAGCTCGCTGTCTATCTTCGTCGGGCAAATTCTATCCCGATGCGCCCTCTCCGATACATGTCTCCTCTTGACTTCTTATCTGCCTGACTGTCCAATATGTTTGACAATCCTACAAGGTTGAGTCCTCAAAGCTTTTACGGCGTTTCCGGTCCGCTATACTCCTTTGCCCGCTCTTTGAGAAAGGCTTTGAGCCATGGGCCGGTGTCCGGATGGTCCAGCGAAAAGTCAATGGTCGCCTCCAAAAAGCCGGTGATATTTCCCGTGTCGTACCGCTTTCCCTCAAAGGCAACCGCAATCACGCGCTCCCGCCGGCAAAGCGTCTGGAGCCCGTCCGTGAGCTGAATTTCCCCGCCGTATCCCGGCGGCGTCTGCTCCAAAATCTCAAAGATGGAAGGGGACAGCACATATCGGCCCAAAATGGCGTAGTTGGACAGCATCTTATCGGGCGTCGGCTTTTCGTTCATATCCGTCACGCGAAAAATATTCCGCTCCAACGGTTCAATCTGAAGAGAAGAATATTTCCCAATCGCCTCGGCGGATACCCATTGCGTTCCAACGGCGGAAGCGCCGAATTTTTCCGCGCCGTCGATGAGCTGCCGGATCACGGGCGTTTCGGCGCGCATGATGTCGTCCCCCAAGAGGACCGCAAACGGCTCACTGCCGATGAAATTCTTGGCTCTCCAGATGGCATGGCCCAATCCCTTGGTTTCCTTCTGCCTGACATAAAAGATATTTGCAAGGTCCGCCGTGGAGCGAACCGTCTCCAGCTCCGCCCACTTCCCGGCCTCCGACAGCTTGCGCTCCAGCTCGGGATGATAGTCGAAATAATCGTCCATGGCCGACTTGGCCCGGTTTGTCACCACAAGAATATCCTCGATTCCCGCGGCGACCGCTTCCTCGATTATGTATTGTATGACCGGCTTGTCTACTAAGGGAAGCATTTCCTTCGGAACGGTCTTGGTGGCGGGCAGCATCCGGGTGCCTAACCCGGCGGCCGGAATCACCGCTTTTCTGACTTTCATACGGAAATTCACCTTCTATCCATATTATCCAAGATATTTCTGGTTTTGCACGATCAGATCCCGGAAAAACGTGAGCTTCGGAAGCAGAATGAGCAGCGGCAGCCCTAAGCCGAAGCAGACGACCAGCTCGCCCGCCGCGACGGAGAGCCCGTTGAACGCAAAGGCGGCGAAAAAGCTGTTTCCGGAGCCCGTTTCCGACCAGGACAAAAGCGCCCCCACAATCAGCCCGTTGCAGAGCACCGGCGGCAGCGGCGCCAGCCATCGGGCGGGCATCCGCGCGGTGGCCAGCGCGGCGATCAGCGTTGCAAGAGAGCCGAACACAACGTCAAGCGGCCCGTACGGGCTGAGCAGGTTTGCAAGCACACAGCCCAAAAAGAGCCCCCAGGAAGCTGCGGGAAAGAAAAACGGCAGGACGCACAGCGCTTCCGAAAGACGGAATTGGACGGGGCCGTACGTAATTCCGAAGACGGACACCCCCAAGGTCAAAGCGGCGTAAAGCGCGCCGATTGCCGCGGCAATGGTCAACTGACGGGTGTTCATACGGATACCTCCAAATGCTTGTCTGCCCTCGGGGGAAATAAGAAAATTCAACAAGCATTATATTAGCAGAATTTTCTGTAAAAAACCATTCCAATTTTTCATACGGAGCCTTTGACATATTTTACAAAAATCCTTTGGCATAAGAACGCGAACGCCGCCGTAAAATAGTTTCACAGCCGGTATTTTCATGGATAGAAAAAAACATTCCTGAAAAACGGGATTACAATACGAGATTACACGAATGGAGCGCATGAAAATGAATCCGAACAGGACGGATAAGCGGGAGCAGCTTTGCGTTCTGGTGCTTATGTTTCTGTTAGGCGTTTTTCTGCTCGCGGCGTTCCGGCAGGGGGGAGCGGCCGAGGCCGCCTCTTACCGGCAGGGTTCCTCCGGAGAAGAAGTAAAAGCAATCCAGACAAAACTGAAGCAATGGGGATATTACGGCGGAAAGGTAGACGGCATTTACGGGGAAAAGACGAAGGCCGCCGTCATAAGCTTTCAGAAAAAAAACGGACTGGAGACGGACGGCATTGCGGGACCGGCCACACTGAAAGCAATGGGAATTTCCTCCGGCGGAAAAAACGGCGCCGGGGGCGCAGACGACAACAACCTGGCGCTCCTGGCTAAGATCATATCCGCGGAAGCAAGAGGGGAGCCGTTCAACGGTCAGGTCGCGGTCGGGGCCGTCATCATGAACCGGGTGGAGCACCCGTCCTTTCCCAATACGATCTACGGCGTAATTTATCAGCCGGGCGCGTTTTCCTGCCTGCAGGACGGACAGGCGGATCAGCCGGTTGCGGAGTCCGCGTACCGGGCAGCAAGAGAGGCTTTGAACGGATCCGATCCGAGCGGAGGCGCGATCTATTATTTTAATCCCGCCACCGCCACGAGCGCCTGGATCTGGAGCCGCCCCCTTTTAACCGTCATCGGGAAACACCGCTTTTGCGCGTGAGCGCTTGCGCAGGATAAGAACTACCGGCAGGAAGGCCGGGAACAGAGCTTTCCTGCTTGCAAACTATATTGTAATCTATAGACAAACGGGCGCCGCCTGCGGTTGTAAACGCCGCGGCGCGCCCTTTTGCTGCCGCTCAAAAAATTCCGCTTATCCCGCTTCGACAAGGTAAGACAATATTTTATGCGCGCAGGGTATCGCGATGTGGTAAGATAAACCAACAGAGCGCTCGATGGCGGGCGGCAGCGCGCGTCGTTTACTGCCGGAGCAAGGATGACTTCTCCCGCTTGACTTTTTCGGGCAATTGGCGGTAAACTGAAACATAAATCACATAAAGGAAAGGAAGAAAAAACCATGGACGAAGTTCTGCAGTTTCTCAAAGAGGCGAAAACTTATTTTCTTGCGACGGCAGATGGAAATCAGCCCCGCGTCAGGCCGTTCGGTACGATCTGCAAATATGAAGACAAGCTCTATATTCAAACCGGACATGTAAAAGACGTCTATCAGCAGATTGAAAAGAATCCGAAGATCGAACTGTGCGCCATGGGCAAGGACGGCCAGTGGCTTCGTCTGAGCGCGACTGCGGTCCGCGACGACCGCAGGGAGGCGCGGGAGCACATGCTTAACGAGTATCCGTCGCTGAAAGGCCGCTATTCGGCGGACGACGGGAACTGCGAGGTTCTATACCTGAAGGATGTCACTGCTTCGTTCTGCTCCTTTGTCTGCGAGCCCAAAGTCGTAAGGTTCTAAGCGAACATTGCCTTGTTATAAAACGGGAACATGCAACTCCGTTGAACCGAAGCCGAAGTATCTGCTTGCGCAGACACTTCGGCTTCGGTTTTTCTTCTCGGAAGCTGGTCGTGCAATTTCATCGTATTTTGTCTTATTGCTCCGCCAAAACCTGATTCAGGTGCAGCTTTACGCCCTGCGCTTCGAGTTTTTCCTGCAGCTTTTTTACGTCGAGGCCCGGAAAATCGTCCGTCATCGCAGCCGCCGTTCCGGCGGCTTCCCCGGTCACCGCGCAGGGCGGAATCACTCTTGTGATGTCCCACATGCCGTCGGTAACGGAGATGTCCCGTCCTGCCGCCAGCAGGTTTCGAAAATCGTTTCCAAACAGCGTGCGAAACGGAATCTCATACGCGGATCCCCGCCGCCGCCAGTCTCCCGTCATCCCGATGCTGTCTTCCATATGGACGTGGGCCTCGGATTCGCCTAACGTGTAGCAGCCTTCGATGCGCCGGGACATTCGGACAAGGGGGATGCCGGAAATGGTTACAGGAACAAAGGTTTCATCCTCTTCTCTGTTCTTTAGAATGTCTTCCAACATCTTTTGATGCGCTTTCAGGACGGCCTCGCTCAACTGTGTGCCGTCGACGCCGGAAAACCGGTAGTTTTCTTCGATCCTCTCCACTTTTTCATTGAGATTTGCGCTGCCGCCCTTCTCGTTTGGAACGACGTCCGCAAGTCCGAACATTTTCAGCGCGACGCGGCCGCGGCTGAAATGATAATACCAGCTCGCCAGGGCGTTTCCGCCCGCGTAGAGGCGGGTTTTGGCGCCCGCAAGGGCGCAGATGTCGGCGTCCCCGGTGCAGTCGATGACGGATTTCACAGCGATTGCACTGCGTCCGGATTTGTTTTCAATCACGACGGCCTTGATTGTTTGCCCCTCCGAAAGCACGCCGCAGGCTAACGTGCCGTATAGGATGGACACTCCCAAACTGCGCAGAAGCTTTTCGGCGGAAAGCGCGAACAGGTGGGGATTGAACTGTGTCAGAAAGCGTTTTTCTATTTTTTCTTCCTTCGTGCCGTTTTCGAGCCAGGCTCTCGGATAATTTGCCTCGGCGCCGTGAGCAATGGACAGCCGCAGCAGCTCCTCGCCGATTCCATAGACCAGCTGGTTTCCCAGCCCATCGCACAGCGGCAGGTAGATGGTGATAAGGCCAAGCGTGGCCAGGCCGCCTAAGCTGAATTCACGCTCCAGCAAAAGGACGTCGGCTCCGTTGCGCGCGGCGGCAATCGCCGCCGCGATTCCCGCGATTCCGCCTCCGGCGATAAGCACGTCGCAAGAGCGGATAACGGGTATTTCCCGCCGTTGCTCCACGACCGTTTTCATAATGGCATCGCTCCTCTCCGTGGTGTCGGGATGAAAATTATAATTGCAAGCGGCATTGAAATACGCTCTTATTGATGCGATAATAGAAATCGGAAAACAGCATTGGGTAATATGGACGTCGTAAGAGGGATGAACGATGAGAATGGATTGGATCAACTCTTATGTAGTATTGTCCCGGTATATGAGTTATTCCGTCGCGGCGGACAAGCTCTTTATTTCCCAGTCCACGCTGAGCAAACACATTAAACTGTTGGAAAAGGAATTGAACATCGAACTGATAAAAAGAAACACGCGCAACCTGCAGCTGACACCGGCCGGAGAAACTTTTTTGTCTTACGCAAAAGAGGCGGTGGTGGGATATGAAGCCGTATTGCTCTCCCTGCGGGAGTATGCCCAGAACAAAGGCGTGCGGGCGGCTTACATGACGGCGGCATACGTCTACGGATACCAGGAACTGTTTTACCAATACCATATCCAGTACCCGGATGTTGAATTTGAAGTTGCCGAACTGGATATGGAGGAAGCGATAAAGGCTTTGGACGAGCGGAAAGTGGATTTTGCTTTGATACGGACCAGCCTTCTGCCGGACGGGCACAACTATCGGACGATCCATTTTATTGACGACGAGCTTGTGATCCTGTGCAACAGGAACCATCCTCTTTCCGCATGCAGCAGCGTACCGTTTCGAAATATCTTCCAGGAAAAGACCATTTTGCTTAAATTCGGGCTTGTCGAATACAAATTAATTGCCCGGAAGCTTGGCCTGCCGGACGGAATTGTGAAACCAAGCATCATCACAAACCGCTCCGAACTGATCAGAGATTATGTCTGCGCCAACTCGGGCATCTCCGTTATGGTCAAAAGCCAGGCTTCCATGCTGGCGGAGAAAGGAAATCTTCAAATCGTCGAGATCAGCGAACGTCCGCAGATGTCCATGGGCCTTATTATGCGCCCGGGCCGCCTCTCCCCGGACGCGGCGCATTTTTTGAATTATATTAACAGGTTTCTCGAACAGCGCGGCACGGCGTCTCAAATACCCGCCGCGGAAAGCGGCTGAACCGCCCGCATTGTGAACTGGATACGGCCGGCGGGGGAAGATTCCCCCGCCGCGCGATAAGCCGCCCCTCTCGGCCACCCGGATGCCCGGACCAATTGGTTCAGGTGTCTTTTTTTATCACTTTCACATAACCCTCGTCTGCGTTTACAATAACGGTATCGCCCGTTTCGATCACCTCGACGGGGTCGCGGTCAAAATCGGTCATGCAGGGCTTTTTCAAGATCATCGCGGTGTTGATTTCCACGGAATACGGCTGAGTGAAAAGCATGGCCTTGGGGCCGTTTCCGTGTGCGGTGCTGTGTCCGTACATGACGAAGCCGCCGGACCCGCGAGCGTAGGGGAAAACGAGGATTTTGTCCTTGATCGGCACCTCATACAGCGGGTGCCCGCGTTCCACGGTATAGCCCATCTGTACGTTGTAATTGCCCCAGCCCATCAGCGGGATTTTGGAGACCAAAGCCTCGCCTTCGGCCACGCCGGGATATACTTTTCTGCCGCGAATGATAATTTCCTTTCCCATCTTCTTTACCTCCATTCACCGGACCATTTTCCGGTAATTGCCGCGCGAACGCAATCTTCGGTGGTGCCGTACCAGACCTCGATCTTGCGCGGATAGAGGTGACCGGAAATATAGTAATTCTGCTTGCAGGAATCGGTTGCCATAACCTCGTAGGGCAGCAGTTCGCCGCGCAGTTCCCCGGCGCAGCTGCCGGACATCAGTTTGGCGCCGGCGCGCTCAAAAACTTCCCGGTAGCCTAATTTTACGGCCAATTCATAGACAGCGGGGCTGGTCATCACCCACAGGTCCGCGCAGAGCTTTTTGCCCCGGAGCAGACGGGCAACCTTCTGCACCTCTATGATGTTATAATGCGGGCAGCCGAGATAGACAAAATCCACATTGTTGTTTTTTGCGACGTTGAGCATGTCGTAGACGCTGCGCAGGTCGGCTCTTGTTATCACCAGCTCCTCCTGCGGCTTTCGTCCCTTGAAGGCTTCTTCCACGCAGGAGGCTTCCGGCGTCACGCCGGGAATATGGTACATGCGAACCTGCCCGCCGGTGCTGAGCGTGGAATTCATTTTAACCAGCTGGCTGACGGTTGGCTTTCCTATATTCACGAACGCGGGGACCTTCATGCCAAGCTTCTCGCTGGCTGCCCAGCCGAATAGTTCATACTCCATGTCGTTTTGGAGTTTCCCGTCGTACTTGACAAGGACGGTTGCCACCCTTTTTTCGTCCAAATGCAGGTCGTATTTCGGAACCTTGCCTAAGTAAGCGGTCTGAAAACAGCCGTCGAAGTTGCCCCGCGCGCCAAGCACCGCGTTCAGCCAGGGAATCGCGGAGCTCTCTCCCCAGGAGCAGTGCTGTCCCGTTGTCGGCCAGTAGGTGCTGCTGAGGTAATAGTCGCAGGAGTAGGTGGGGATCATCCCCATCTGAACTAGCGGTTCCATCTGGGCCATCCTCTGGTCGTGGTAATCGGACCTGCAGGTCGGGTAGGTGCCGCAGCCCTCGTATCCGTCAATGATGAAACCGGGAACCGGCTTGTTTCCGAATGTGGGAACCTTGAACTGCTCCCCGCGACGCGCCGCGTTTACAATTTCCTCGTATGAAATCTGATAATCGGGCACCCAGCAGGGAATGGAGCCGGGG
Organism: Clostridiales bacterium UBA1446; assembly: GCA_002329245.1. Lineage (GTDB taxonomy): Bacteria > Bacillota > Clostridia > Oscillospirales > Oscillospiraceae > UBA1446. The sequence continues at coordinate 7,852 of DCTG01000095.1, read as the reverse complement.
TGAATATCCACGGTTCCGTCGATATCAACCAGGCATTCGGCGCCTGCAGCTTCTCCGTACGCAACGAGGTATTGCATGCACTTTTGCGCAAGAGGCCCCCCGGCGCCGTCCAAAATCCGTTTTTCCTCATCGTTTAAAAACATCGTTTCGCACTCCTTATCAATAATGTCCACTGAACAGAACGATTGTTCAACCGCATTTGCCGAAGCGGAAACCGGTCAGCGGAACAGGGAAGGCAGCCACAGACTCAGCTGCGGGACAAAGGTTACCAAAAGCATCATGGGGATGGCGGTTACAAAGAAATACAGGAACACGGGTGGCAAGACACGCGCAACCTCCGCCTTGCAGAGCCGCGCGGCGATATATACGTTGGGCGCGGCAGGCGGCGTGGTGTTGCCGACGCCGATGGCAACGAACATAATGCAGCCCATTTGGATGGGGTCGATCCCCAACGCAGTGGCGGTGGGCATCAGAAGCGGGGTAATTACGTAAATCATGATGATGGGGGAGAGGAAAAATCCCGCAATGATATAGACCAGGTCTATCAGCAGCAGCAGTACTACTCTGCTGTCGGAAAGCGACATGAAGAAATTTGCGATTTTCTGCGGCGCACCTTCTAACAGAAGGATTCGGGTGAAAACCATGGACATGGGGGTCATAAACAGGATGACGCCCATGGAAACGCCCACGCTGTTGAAGCTTTGCCAGAGATTTTTCCGGTTCATCTTCCGGAACAGGAATACGCCGACTAAAATCGCGTACAGGCCGGAAACTGCGCCCGCTTCCGTAGCGGTGAACACGCCGCCGTAAATGCCGCCGAAAATGATAAGCGGCATCACAAGGGCTGGAATCGCCTTATAGAACGAAGTTCCCACATCCTTCAGATAATGGCTGCCCGGAATCCGCTTACCTTCCATCAGGGCCATCTCCCGATATTCCGGCTCGGCGTTTTCCGGATGGAAGTATCGCTTGTAAATTAAGCGGTTGATCAGCATCATGGCGACGCCCCAAATGATGCCCGGGATCACGGAGCATAAAAACAGGTCGCTGACCGAGCAGTTGGAGATGACCGCATACATGATGGCGTGGGTATTGGGAGGAATCATGTAGCCGAGCGGGCCGGCGATTGCCAGCAGGCAGGCGATGTAGCGCGGCTCCCAGCCCATCTTTTTCATGGTTCCGTACATGATGCCGGCCACCGCGGTGATTGTGGCGATGTTGGACCCGGTCAGCATGCCGAACATCATGGAGGCTAAGATAACCGCCGCGCCGATTCCGCCCTTGAAGCGGCGAAGCAAGACGGCCGCAAAGGAGACCAGCCGGTCCGCAATGCCGCTGGTGGTCATAAACTCGCCTGCAAGCACAAAGAGCGGGATGGCAAGATAGGCGTAGCTGTTTGTGGAATTAAAGGCAACCGCCGCCACCGAGCCCAGGCTTTCGCCTGTTGCTATAAGATACAACAGGGAGCCGAACCCAAAGGCGTAGCAGATGGGGCACCCGAGCAGCATGATGACGAGGACCAAGAGGGAGGTAAATAAAAGCATACGGCCTTACCCTCCTTACCGGCTGCTCTGCCGCGGCGCACGAAGCTTTTCAAAAATCACGAAAAACAAGTGCGCAATTTCATAAACGAACATAAAAAAGGAGCACACGGTCATGGCAGCGACAAAAACCCACATGGGGAATCGCAGTCCGGCCATCATCATGTTGATGGTTTTCATGTACACGGTATACTCCCAGGAGAGCTTGGTAAAATAGGCCATCGTTGCAATGGCTACAATCTGCCAGAAAACAGAGATACCCGCCAGCATCCGTTTGTCTTTTAGAACAATGTCCAAAATGTCGATTTTGATGTGCCCGTTCTCAAACTGCCTGCTTGCCACCACGGCCCCGACCCATACGGTGAGCGTCATAAAATAGTAGTTAAACTCGTCGTAGCCGCCCATGGAGACATGAAACACATAACGGGCTAAAACCGCGGCTATTACGATGACGAACATCACCGCAACCAATAGCCCGCCTACGTTGGTGAAAAGCTGTTGGACCCGGGCGTCGATTTTTCGAAGCAAGTCCATGGTCTTTTTCATACCCGTGCACCCTCTTTTCCGTAACGTTCTTGGGAGCTGCAGCCTTTTTCTCAGGGAGAAAAGGCTGCAGCCGTACGCTTCCCAACTTGCCGGTTATGACCCGAATTGCACGGTGTGCATCAGATCCTGGGGCTCCACGGTATACGCGGTGCCGTTTTTCACCATGTCTTTCGCCTGCTGAACGGCGGCCATGTATTCGTCAAATACTTCGGGCCCAATGTACTCGCGGAACTTATCGTCTAAGGTGCGGGCATAAGCCCTCCATTGGGCGCGTTCTTCGTCGGTTATCTTGGTAATCGTCATGCCGCCCTCGGTGTGCAGCGCATCAAGCACGGTCTGCGTATCATACTGCTCTTGGGCCGCTTGGGCTTCAAACAATCTGCGCGCCGCCTCCTTCAGGGCGTCTTGGATATCGGCGGGCAGGGACTCCCAAAGGGACATGGGCATACACAGGCTGCCGCCGTTGGTCCACTGCCAGTTTATGTCCGTGTAATAATCCGTAACCTCATACAAATGCAGCGCGTAGCAGGCCGTGGGGTGGATTTCCATGGCGTCCACCGTATTGGTCTGCAAGGCGGAGAACATTTCGCCCATGGAAATGACGGAGGTTGTGCCCAAGCCGGACCAGAAGGTGGTGACGAGCTGATCCTCATATGATCTGATCTTCAGGTCGCGGCAGTCGGAGGGAACGCGGACCTCGTGCGCGGAGTTGATGAAGCCGCGCAAAAAGCTCATGGAGATACCGAGCAGCTTCACACCCTTTTCCGCCAGCCATTTTTCCGCCAGCTTGAACACGGGACCGTTTTCGGGATTGACCGCCGAGATAATCTCGGCATGGTTGTCGAACATATAGGGAAGGTTCCAGGCGGCATACCGCTGGTCAAAGCTGGACATGGGCTGTCCGTAGAAAAAGTCCAGTTCTCCCATCATGACCATTTGGTACATTTCGGGCTGTGAGCCCAAGGTCGAGTTGAAATAGGTCTCGAACTTGACGCGTCCATTCGTCAGTTCGTCCATGGCCGCGATAAAATGGCGGACACCTAAGGTGTTTGCTATGTATTTGAGGCTTGCGGGGTTGTAGGGGTCTGTGTGTGTGGAACCCATCTTGAACGTATAGGTGGACAGAGGTTCAGCCGTATCTCCGCCGGTGCCCGGCGCGGAAGCGGTGCTTTGCCCAGCGCCTGTCCCGGGTGCACTGCCGGAAGTGCCCGAACAGGATGTCAGCAAAGCGGCAAGCATTGCCATGACCATGACGACTGCAAGAAGTTGTTTCGCGGTTTTCATAATCATCCTCCTTTTCGTTCCTTTGATCGTATTGGGGTTGTTTTCACGTACTTGTCGTTCAAGATGCTTCCGGATCCGGTCATATGACATCCGCAATGTTGCACAAGTTTATTGTAGTATGCAAGAAATTATCGTGCAATTCGACTTTTATTCGTATTTATTACAGTTTGGAATATATTCATGCGCATATATATTACAATTATAAGGATAAAAAGAAAAACCCGTTAAAAGGAAACGGACAGATATCCCGCCAAGGCGGGCTATCTGTCCGTTTATATTCCTTCGGCATCCAAAATATTCTTTGCTTTTTCCCTGCCGCGCCGTACGGCGTGATTGACAGCACCCCCGCCCGGTTCTATAATTTTCCTTAAGGCATTTGGAAATCGCCCGGTCAGGGGCTTGCATCCCATAGCAGGAAATGAATCATAAGGAGGCGCGTACATATGGAGCTGATCATCAGAGCGCCCATGCGCTATGTCCAGTTCCCCGGGGCGCTGGACCAAACGGGCCGGTATATTGGCGAAATGGGCCGGCGGGTTCTCGTGGTCTGTACGGACGGAAGCAAAAAGCGTTTCGGGGCAAGGTTAGATAAAAGCTTGGCCGCCTCGGGCAAGCAGGCGTGCTGCTCCTCCTTTTCCGGGGCCTGCACGCTCCGGTCCGTGGAAAAGGCGACGGAAGAATACAAAGCGTCGGGCTGCGATATGATCGCGGGAGTCGGCGGCGGGCAGACCATCGACACGGCGCGCGCGGCCGCGAATGCCCTTGGCGCGCCGCTTCTCATTCTTCCCACCGTCGCCTCCAACGACGCGCCCTGCAGCGCCCTGTCCATCCTCCACGACGAAGCCGGTGCGGTCGCCGAAATCCGGGTGACGAAACGGAATCCCGACCTCGTGCTGGTGGATACGGAAATCATCGCGCAAAGCCCGCCGCGCCTTCTTTCTGCGGGCATGGGAGACGCGCTTTCGACTTTCTTCGAGGCGCGCGCCAGCAAGGCGTCCGGGGCCCGGAACATGGCGGGCGGACAATGCGGCGAGACGGCCCTCACGCTTGCGCGGCTGTGCTACGACACGCTGCTGCGCTGCGGCGAGACGGCGCTGAGAGACGCCGGACGCAAAACGGTGACGCCCGCGTTGGAGCAGGTTGTGCACGCCAATATCTTTTTGAGCGGCGTCGGGTTCGAAAGCGGGGGCGTGGCGGCCTCTCACGCCGTCAACGACGGCTTTTCCACCGTGCCGGAGAGCAGCCGCCTGTATCACGGGGAAATCGTGGGCTTCGGCGTGCTGACGCAGCTGATGTTGGAGCACGCGCCGGAAAACGAGCTGAGCGAGGTTTTAGACTTTATGACCCGCGTAAACCTTCCGGTTTCCTTCGCGCAGCTCGGCATGGAAAAGCCGTCCGACGCGCTGCTGCGCAGCGTTTCGGAGGCCGCCTGCGCTTCTCCGGTCATGAAGTGCATGCCGTTTCCCGTTTCGCCGGAGGACGTCCGGCGCGCCATGCTTGCCGCCGACGCGGCCGGGACCGCGTTCTTGGCGCAAAAGAAAACCGACGCTCCAAACTGATTGAGACTTCCGTCGGGAATTGAGACTGCCAATAGACAACAAAGGAAACAGAAACGCAATAACCCCCGCGTCTTGGCGGACGGCATCCAATCTGCCGTCCTCTGAGACGCGGGGGTCGTTTCTTATCCGCCGGCCAGCCGGCGCAGAACAACCAAACGGTCGCCGTCCGCCAAAGGGGTGCTCCCCTGCGCGGAGCTGCCGTTGCGCAGAAAGATAATATGCTGCATCATATCCTCACGCACGGCGCCGCCCGAGGAGAGGCGGATCTGTTCCATAAGATCGGCTACCGTTCCTCCCCCGGCCAGCTCGTACTCGCCGCTTTTCAGCGGTCCAATTACGTCCGTACAGACGAAACGAACCTGTATGCGCATCATTTTTCAGGATAAAGGTCGGCAATGACGCTTTCCATACCGCCGATTTCCTCTAAGGTCTGCTTCATAGGAATACCGGTTTCCAGATCGCAGCCCATCAGCCGGAAGAAGTTATCGGCCATGCGTTCCACGTCCACGGTGACGCCGGCCAAGGGACCCTCCGTCAGCGGAGGGATGCCGATAATGCGGTCGGAAATATAGGCGTCTTTGCGGGTAATGCCTTCGCGGATATTGAACGCCTGACGCATGAAGAAGGAACGCTTGCCCGCCTGCAGGAATTCCTCGTCGGTATAGCCGAAGCCGGTGGCGGCGTTCATGTAGCCTTTGGCGGCGGCGGGAGGCATGGCAAAGCCGGTAAACTCGCAATAGCCGCATGCGTTGCGCAGCTCCGCGGCGGCGGTGCCGTTCACGTCGTCCTGCGCGAAACCGTCTATGTTGAACTTGTATTCCGGGGGAGCGTTTCCGACTCCGGCGCCTAATCCGCCCTTCACATGGCGGCCCGGCGTCGGGTCATACTTGTAAGTACGGGCGAGGGAGGGGCCGAAACGGGGGTCGTGCTCCGGAATCTCTATGCCGCCGGCCACCACCAGAGCTTCTTCGCCGCGTCCGAAGTGCCGGGCGGCAAATACGGAGCCGTTTTGCAGAATGGCTCCCACGCCCTCTCCCTTGCAGATTTTTTCCGTCAGGGCGACGATGGCCTCCGCGTTGCCCCAATTGAGTTCAATCCCGTCCAAATCCTCCTTGGATAAGATCCCCTTTTCATAGCATTCCATAGCCCAGGCTACGGTGCCTCCAACTGAGATGGTGTCCATGCCGTATTCGTTGCACAGCCAGTTGCATGTGGTCACGGCTACGCCGTCGCCGTTTAACATCTGGCTGCCAAAGACGCCGCAGGTTTCATACTCCGGCCGGCCCACATCCTTCAGGTCCACGTTTCCTTCCTTCACGTCGTAAATCGCGCCGCAGGCTAAGGAGCAGGAATGGCAGGCATAGCGTTTCCGGTAATATTTTTTATCCATTTCGAGCGTGGCAACGCCCTTGATCATTTCGTCGTTTGCGTCCACAACACCGGCGCCCATCCAGTTCTTTACGCTGCAGTCGCCGGACAGTACGTTTGCTTCATACCCTGAAGCGGTCCCCAGAGCGAACGCTTCGATGATGGGCTTTGTGGGACCGTTCTTCCGCCAATCGAGTACGGACTTATTGATCTCCAAAATGGCGGCCTTGTCGGCAACCTCAAAGCTCTGCGTGCCGCGGACCACCACCGCCTTGAGCAGCTTGGATCCCATGACGGCTCCGGTGCCGCCGCGCCCCGCGGCCCGGTGGTTATCATTCATAACGGCGGCGGTGAAGGCCTTCCGTTCGCCGGCAGGTGCAATCAAAGCGGCGGAAAGGTAGGCGCCGAGCTTTTCCTTCAGCAGGTTTTCCGTCTCTACCGTTGTCTTGCCCCAGAGGAAAGAAGCGTCCCGCAACTCGGCTTTTCCGTCTTCGATAAAGAGATAAACGGGGGATTTGGCAATGCCCTTGACAAAGACGCCGTCAAAACCGGCCTTCCGCAGAGAGGGACCGAAGGTACCGCCGGAATTGGCATCGTTCCAACCGTTGTTGACGGGAGACTTGCTCACCACGGTGTAGCGGGCGCTCATCAAAGCTCCCGTGTTGTTGCACGCACCGCAGACAAAACCCAACATGCTCTCCGGCGCGAACGGATCCGTATGCGCAGGCATTTCGTCATATAAAATTTTTGCGCCCAAGGAGGGACCGCCCACAAAATTTTTGGCTATGGCTTCATCCAGCGGTCTGACTTCGATGGCGCCGGTTGTCAAATCCACAAATAAAAGTTTTCCGATGTAGCCGAACATAACGATTTTCCTCCATTCAAATATACTGTTAAGGTTATATGCGATGCCAAAAAAATCTTGAAAAAAGTATATCATAGCAGGAGGCGCATGTCAAAGGATAAAGCGGATTAAACCACGGTTTGGCTGAACTGTTCGGCAACCTGCTGCTGAAACGCGCGGGCGGTTTCACTCAGGTGTTTTTCCCGCCGGAAACCGAGCAGTACCGGCTGCATCCAATCGCCGGTCAGTTCGGCCAGCGCCACGGGGGGATCGGCTGCGCAGGCTACCCTCCGGTGTTCCGGCACGAAGCCAAGCGCCATACCGGCGGCAATCAGGCGCTGTTGGGTTTCGGCGTTGTCCGCGAGGAGACGAATATTGGGGTGCAGACCATGTCGAAGGCAGAGTTCATACGGGTACGCCGGCGCGCCGTTTCCATAATGAAGAAATACGAAGGGTTCGTTTCGCAATGCATGGGGAGAGAGGGGACCGGACCGCGCAAGGGGATGCCCGGCAGGCAGGGCTAAATACAGGCGTTCCCTTGCGATCACTTCTCCCCGATATTTGAGAAACAGCGTATCCTTGGGATATAGAAGCATATCGTATACGTCCGTACTGATATGAGCGGGGTTCTCCGGCTGGCTGTCTACCCAGAAGGAAACGCCCGGGTAAAGCCGGGAAAAGGCCGCTATGCAGGAATAAATCCGTTCGTC
>DCTG01000032.1 GCA_002329245.1 Clostridiales bacterium UBA1446 | reverse complement strand
GGCGGGCATCTGACGCACGGAAGCCAGGCCAATTTTTCCGGAAGATACTATCAGATCGTGCCTTACGGTGTGGACGACGCAACACATCGCATCGATTACGATAAACTGCGTGACCTCGCTAAAAAATGCAAGCCCAAAATGATCATTGCGGGCGCCTCCGCTTACCCCCGAACCCTTCGCTTTGACATTTTCTCCGAAATCGCCAAGGAGGTCGGCGCCTACCTCTTTGTGGACATGGCCCATATTGCTGGGCTTGTCGCCGCCGGGCTGCATCCGAATCCCGTTCCGTATGCCGACGTTGTGACGACCACAACACATAAGACCCTGCGCGGACCGCGAGGCGGACTGATTCTTTGCAAGGCCGAGCATGGACCCAAGATCGACAAGGCCATTTTCCCCGGCGAACAGGGCGGTCCCCTGATGCATGTGATCGCTTCCAAAGCGGTCGCTTTGGGAGAAGCCATGAAGCCGGAATTCGTGGAGTACCAGAAACGAATTGTCGCCAACGCGTCCGCCCTTGCCAAGGCGATGATCGCCGAGGGATTTTCCCTCGTTTCCGGCGGCACCGACAACCACCTGATGTTGGTAGATCTGCAAAACAAGGGACTGACCGGCAAGGAACTGGAACACCGCTTAGACGAAGTTCACATTACCGTAAACAAAAACGCCGTTCCGAACGACCCCACCAGCCCCTTCGTGACAAGCGGAATCCGTATCGGAACGCCGGCGGTTACCAGCCGCGGCTTTGGGGAGTCCGACATGGCGGAGATCGCGGCGCTGATCGGCATCACCGCGTCGCCCGATTGGGAAGCGCACGCGGATGAAATCCGCGGACGGGTCGCGGCGCTGTGCGGGAAACACCCCATTTACGAATAAGGATGAGGAGGAGGGGATACCATGTACCAGCCGCTGGCGGACGCAATTCGACCCGCCGAGCTGGATGAGGTGGCCGGCCAGCGGCATTTGCTCGGCCCCAACGGTATCCTTCGGCGCATCGCGGAAAGCGGGAACATCCCGAATATGGTGTTTTTCGGCCCCTCCGGCACCGGGAAAACCACGGTGGCCGGCATCCTCGCGCGCAGCACGGGCCGGACGCTGCACAAACTGAACGCCACGAGCGCCTCCCTCTCCGACGTGCGCGATATCATCGGGGACCTTGATACGCTGCTCGCGCCGAACGGGGTACTCCTCTATTTGGACGAAATCCAGTACTTCAATAAAAAGCAGCAGCAGTCCCTGCTGGAATTTATGGAAAACGGGAAGCTGACGCTCATCGCTTCCACGACGGAAAACCCGTATTTTTACATTTATAACGCCCTTCTCAGCCGCTCGACCGTCTTTGAGTTCAAGCCGCTGACAAAAGAAGAAGTCCTGCCCGCCGTGCTTCGGGCAATTCGTCTGGCGGGCGAGCGCGACGGCCGTCAGGCCACGTGGGAGGAAGGGGTTCCGGAGCTTTTGGCGGAAGCCTGCGGCGGCGACGTCCGAAAGGCCGTTAATGCCGTCGAACTCCTTTTTCGCGCGGACGCGGGAAAGGATATGGTGCGCTTCACGTTAGAAGACGCTCTTCTCGTCGCGCAGCACTCCGCCGCGCGGTATGACCGCGACGGGGACAGCCATTACAATATTCTCTCCGCCTTTCAAAAGTCCATCCGCGGTTCCGACGCGGACGCCGGGCTGCACTATCTGGCGCGGCTTTTGGAAGCGGGCGATTTGATTTCTCCCTGCCGCCGCCTTTTGGTTATCGCGGCGGAGGATGTCGGCCTTGCGTTCCCTCAGGCAATTTCCATCGTGAAAGCCTGCGTGGACGCGGCATACCAATTGGGCCTGCCGGAAGCGAGAATTCCGCTAGCGGAAGCGGTTATCCTTCTAGCCACGGCGCCCAAGTCCAACTCGGCCATCTGCGCGATTGACGAAGCCTTGGAGGACGTGCGCGCCGGACGGAGCGGCGAAATCCCATCAAATTTACTCGACACCCATTACAGCGGCGCGAAAAGCCTAGGATACGGGAAGGGCTATCAGTATGCGCACAACTTCCCGCACCACTATGTAAAACAGCAGTATCTTCCCGATACTCTGAAGGGAAAGCGCTACTACCGCTTCGGCGACAACAAGACGGAACAGCTCAGCCGGCGCTACTGGGAAGAAATCAAAGGCACCCCGGAACCATCCGAGAAATAAATCCAAAACATGCATAACAGGAGAATGTATGGACATTTCTGTGGGGGAAATCTTGGAACTGAAAAAACCGCACCCCTGTGGCGGTTACGACTGGAAGGTCCTGCGGGTCGGCATGGACTTCAAGCTCCGCTGTCTTTGCTGCGGACACGAAATTATGGCGCCGCGCGCCAAGATTGAAAAAAGGATTAAAAAGCGCAAGGGAATCATCGATGACATCGGACAAAAGGGAAACGGAAGCCTGCCCGGGCGATGAAAGCCAGTTTCTCCCCTAAGCTTCCGACTTTTCATCCGGCGCGCCGCGCGCCATCACGCGGCAGCCGCGCTATGGGCGGCGCTTCCCCTGCTTAAGAGCGCCCTCAAATCTGCATGACGCGGCATAGGGAGCAAATTATGAAAGAATTCTGGAGCGATTCCATCCGCAATCTCACTCCCTATACGCCCGGGGAACAACCGAAGGACGGTATTTTCCTCAAACTGAACACGAATGAAAACCCGTATCCGCCTTCTCCCGCCGCCCTTGCCGCGATACGGGAGGCTGCCGACGAACGCCTTCGGCTGTACCCGGATCCGGACAGCGCCTTACTGTGCGCCGCGCTTGCGGACTACTGGGGCGTACGGCCGGAACAGGTCTTTTCCGGCAACGGTTCCGACGAGGTATTGGCTTTCTGCTTCAAGGCCTTTTTCTCTCCGGGAAAACCCATTGTCTTTCCGGACGTCACCTACAGTTTCTATCCCGTTTACTGCAGTCTCTTCGGGCTATCTTACCGGGAGATTCCGCTCCGGGAGGACTGGAGCGTCTCTCTTGACGATTTCTGCGCGGACCATCCCGGCGTCGTCCTGCCCAATCCGAACGCCCCGACCGGACGCGCGCTGACCGGAGAAGAGATTCAGCTGATCTTGGAGAGAAACCCTAACGGCGTAGTCCTGATTGACGAAGCGTACGCCGTATTTTCCGGCTATTCCGCCGCGTCGCTCCTCGACCGCTATCCCAACCTTTTGATCGTCGGCACGCTTTCCAAGTCTCACGCGCTGGCCGGTTTGCGGGTCGGATACGCCTTGGGCAGCCCCAACCTGATCGCGGCCATCAACTGCGTCAAGCACTCCTTCAACTCCTATACCATTGACCGGGTCGCTCTTGCCGGAGCCGCGGCCGCGCTGCGGGACCGGGCGTATTATGACGAAATCACGAAGCGAGTCATCACAACGCGAGAAGATACGGCAGTCCGCCTTAAAGCGATTGGATTTTCCATGCCGGAATCGAAATCCAATTTTCTCTTTGTGACGCATCCCCGGGTATCCGCCGCGGATCTGCAGGCGCGACTGCGTGCGCGCGGCATTTTAGTCCGGCGCTTCGACCGGCCGCGCATCGAAAACCATCTCAGAATCAGCATAGGCACGCCGGAGCAAATGAATACCCTTTGCGACAGTTTAGAAGAGCTGACCGGCTCCGGAAAACCGCTCCATTGACAGGGAAACAGATCTTTTATAAGATTTAATAAGATAAACTAGCCGATTGCAGAGGAGTACATATTGTGAAACGACTGATGTTGGGCAACGAAGCGGTGGCACGGGGCTTGTTTGAATGCGGCTGCCGCGTAGCGTCCGCCTATCCGGGGACGCCGAGCACTGAAATTATGGAATATCTTTCCGGATACCCGGAGGTCTATGCGGAATGGGCGCCTAACGAAAAGGTAGCCATGGAAACCGCAATCGGCGCCAGTATCGCCGGAGCCCGGGCTTTTTGCGCCATGAAGCACGTCGGTTTAAACGTGGCGGCCGATCCGCTGTTTACCTCCTCTTACACGGGGGTGGGCGGCGGTCTGATTATTGCGGTCGCGGACGATCAGGGACTCCATTCCTCCCAGAATGAACAGGATTCCCGTCATTACGCCGTGGCCGCCAAGCTCCCGATGTTGGAGCCGGCGGATTCCGCGGAATGCTCCGCCTTCGTGGAAGCGGCGTACGCGATATCGGAGCAGTTTGACACGCCGGTTCTGCTTCGCCTTTCCACCCGCGTCTCCCACTCGCAAAGCGTGGTTGAGGAAAAGGAGCGCATGGAAATCCCCCTGAAGGACTATAAAAAAGATCCGGCAAAATACGTCATGATGCCGGGCAACGCGCGGGTTCGCCATCACCTCGTGGAAGAGCGGACGGCCTTGCTTTCCGCGTTCGCGGAAGAGAGCGGCCTTAACTCGGTGGAATGGAACAGTAAAAAAATCGGGATCATTACCGCCGGCATCGCCTACCAGTATGCCCGCGAAGCCTTGGGAGACAAGGCCAGCTATCTGAAGCTCGGCATGGTAAATCCCCTGCCCGCGAAAAAAATTCTCGCCTTTGCCGCCGAAGTGGAGGAGCTGTACGTCATCGAGGAACTCGACGGCATCATCGAAGGATTCTGCAAGCAATTAGGCGTATCCTGCCGGGGCAAGGATATTTTCGGATACGAAGGGGAGTATTCTCAGCGCAGGATCCGGGAAGCGCTCCTCTGCGAAGCCCTCCCCGTCACCGAATTCGACGGTCCTGTGCCCGTACGGCCGCCGGCCATGTGCCCCGGCTGCCCCCACCGCGGACTGTTCTATATTATGAAGAAATTAAACCTGACGGTAAGCGGGGATATCGGCTGCTACACCTTAGGCTCCACCCCTCCCCTCTCCGCCATGGATACCACCATTTGTATGGGCGCGTCCGTTTCCGCTCTGCACGGCTTTAACAAAGCAAGGGGTTGGGAGAACCGATCCGTTGCGGTTATCGGCGACTCCACCTTTATGCATTCCGGCATTACGGGCCTGATTAACATCGTATATAACCAAGGCTTTTCCACCGTCATTGTGTTGGACAACAGCATTACGGGAATGACCGGGCATCAGGATAACCCCTCCACCGGAAGGACCCTTTCCGGCGCAAAGGTACCGCAAATCAGCATCGACGATCTGTGCCGGGCCTCCGGGGTTTCGCGCGTGCGCGTAGTGGATCCCAACGACCTGAAGGGATTGGAGGCGGCCCTTCGGGAGGAACTGGCCGCAAAGGAGCCTTCCGTTCTGATCTGCCGGCGTCCGTGCATTTTGCTTCCCGAAGTGAAGCACGAAGCCCCCTTCTTTGTAAGCACCGGGACATGCAGAACCTGTAAGGCAATCATGCTCATCGGCTGCCCCGCGATCCAAATGACGAAGGATAGCGCCGTAATCGACGCAACGCTTTGCACAGGCTGCGGACTGTGCGCCAAACTCTGCGCTTTCGGCGCAATCAAAAGTTCCGGGGAGGCCTCGAAATGACAAAGACGAACAGCATTATGATTGTCGGCGTAGGCGGACAGGGGACCCTGCTCGCCAGCCGCGTGATAGGCGGCCTGCTTACGCAGCAGGGCTTTGACGTCAAACTCTCCGAGGTTCACGGCATGTCGCAGCGGGGCGGCTCCGTGGTCACCTATGTGAAATACGGCGAGCGGGTAGCCTCCCCCATCATTGCGCCGGGAGAGGCGGATTGTATCTTGGCCTTTGAACTGTTGGAAGCGGCCCGATGGCTCTCCTATTTGAAACAAGGCGGACAGATTATAGTCAACACGCAGCAGATTGCCCCCATGCCCGTCATCACCGGCGCCGCATCCTACCCCGAGCGCATTGTGGAACGAATCCGCAGCCTCGGTTGCCGGATTAAACCCCTCGACGCGCTCAGCCTCGCGCAAAAGGCCGGTTCCGCCAAAGCCGTCAATTTGGTTTTGCTTGGCCTTCTATCTGTCAGCCTTGACTTTCCCGTGGAGCTCTGGGAAGAAGCAATCCGCCGGGCGGTGAAACCCCAATTTCTTTCGCTGAATCTGGAAGCTTTCCGGCTTGGCAGAGCGGCGAACTGGGAGGAATAAGCTTTGGAAAAACAGAAATATTTCAATACGATTGAAACCGCGCCCTTATGGGAATTGAGAGCCCTGCAGTCCATGCGCCTGTCTCAGACCGTCAGGAGGGTTTACGAGCGGGTTCCTTTCTATCGCCGGAAGTTTGACGAACTCGGTATCCGACCGGAGGACATCAAAACTGCGGACGATCTTTCCAAGCTGCCGTTTACCTACAAACAGGATCTGCGCGACAACTACCCCTACGGTCTGTTCGCGGTAGGCCATGAGGACCTTGTGAGAATCCACGCTTCCAGCGGAACCACCGGAAAACAAACCGTTGTGGGCTATACCAAAAAGGATATCGAAACCTGGGGCGAGTGCTGTGCGCGCGCGTTGGTCGCCGCAGGCGCGGCCCCGAAGGACTTTGTCCATATTTCTTACGGCTACGGACTGTTTACAGGCGGGTTAGGTCTTCACGCAGGCGTTGAGACGATGGGTGCGACGGTGATTCCCGCTTCCACGGGCAATACCAAACGTCAGCTTCAAATCATGAAGGATTTCGGTTCCAATATTCTCTGCTGCACCCCCTCCTATGCCATTTATTTGGGCGAAGCGCTGCGCGAATCCGGCTGCGGACCAAAGGACATCTCGCTGCGCGCGGGAATTTTCGGGGCGGAACCCTGGACGGAAAACATGAGGCGTGAAATCGAATCTTTGCTCGGCATCAAAGCCTACGATATCTACGGTCTCTCCGAGGTGATGGGCCCGGGCGTTTCCTTCGAATGCAGTGGGCAGTGCGGGCTGCATGTCAACGAAGACTATTTTATTCCCGAAATCATCAACCCGGATACCGGCGAGGTGCTGCCGGACGGCGAACAGGGCGAGCTTGTCTTCACCTGCATCTACAAAGACGCGCTTCCCTTGATTCGCTACCGTACGCGGGACGTGGCGACCCTCACCCGGGAAACCTGCACCTGCGGCCGCACCTTCGTCCGCATGAGCAAGCCGCGCGGCCGGACGGACGATATGCTCATCATCCGCGGCATCAACGTCTTCCCCTCCCAAATTGAAAGCGTCTTGCTGGAGCTTGGCGAAACGACTCCGCATTACCAGATCATTGTGGACCGCCAAGGCGCGCTGGATACGCTGGAGGTCGTTGTGGAGATGCCGGAAAACATGGACTTTGACGCCGTCCGCCATGTGGAAAGGCTGGAAAAGAAAATTAGCGCCGCCCTGGAATCCACCCTGAGCATCTCCGCAAAGGTTACGCTGGCGGCTCCCCACAGCATTGAACGCAGCGAGGGCAAGGCAAAACGCGTGATTGACAAACGGCAGCTGTAAGGAATACGAATCCGTGAAACAAACGAAACAGGAGGGCTTTTTATGACGGTCAAACAGCTTTCGGTCTTTTTGGAAAATAAGCCCGGCAAACTCGCGGAGATCCTGAAGGTTTTAAAACAGAAAAATATTGATATCCGCGCGCTTTCGCTTGCGGATACCTCGGAATTCGGAATCCTGCGCATGATCGTCAGCGATCCCCAGGGCGCATACAGGGAGCTGAAACAATCTCTTGTCCAGGTTTCCCTGACGGATGTCATTGCCGTCGCGGTTTCCGATGAGCCCGGAGGACTTCTCGCGGTGCTCACCTGCCTGCAGGATTCCGGCCTCAGCTTAGAATACGCATATGCGTTTGTCGGCAAGCACGCCGGGACGGCCTATGTGGTATTGCGAACGGACGACACGGGAAGGGCCGTTGCTGCGCTTGCGGAGCAAGGCATACGAATGCTTGGCGAAGAGGAGATTCTCAGCCTCTGAATCCGGAAAGGGCATGCAAATCATTTGCAGCACAACTTCATACAAACCAAAAGACGCGCCGGAAATCGTTTTCTAAAACGAAAAGCGGCGCGTCTTTTTATTCGATTGCCATCCTCGCGCGATGTCATTTTTCGGAAGCGTTATTCCGGTTTGGTACTCTCGATTCACAAGGTACGCCCACCTGGCACTTGCCGCAGCCGAAGCGGGGGCTGTAAGTCTTTTTCGTCTCTTCCATAAAAGCGCGGCAAAGCGTATGGTCCTTGCCCCCTTCCAGCGCAATCGAGCCGGACGGGCAGTTTTTCACGCATGCACCGCAACGGCTGCAATATTCATAGACCTCTTCATAATCCCGTTCGTCCGGCTTCCATTTTTCGGCGGAAATCAAGCTTCCGAACCGCCCGGCCATGCCGCGCCGGGTGATGAGCCCCCTGGAAAGCCCGAAGGTTCCCAATCCCGCGACAAATGCGACGTGGCGCTCCGACCAGTTGCTTGTATACAACTCTTCCTTCACTCCGTCCCAATACCGGGGATCGCACTGCGGAACCACGTTCGATATCCCGGCATCCGCCAGCAGCCGGGATAGAAAGAGCATCGTTTTTTCCAGAAATCGCTGGCCTTCTATCCGTCCGTACAACCATTCAAAGCCGATTTCTTTTCCGGAGCCCCGATTGCTTTTCCGCACGGTCTCCGAAAAGGGGAAAAATACGGATATTACCGATTTCGCGCCGGGCAGCCACTCCTCCGGCAGGAGAAACCTTTCCCCCACAAGTTCTGGATTTTTCATTTTTATAAAAAGCGGATCTCCTGCTGCGGCAACCCCGATCAGCGGAGTTTCAAAAATGTGTACGTCCGTTCCGTCGATCCGGTTCTCCGCCGATTCGGAAAGAAAGCGCCCCAGTTCCGTTTCGAATTGATTCCGATGCATAAAGGTTCCTCCTAATGTGATCTCCGCCTTGGAGACTTCTGTTTTTGCAGAGATTTCTCCGCCCATTCGGGTGAGCTTTTCTGCGAAATGTTCTCCCGGATGAAAGGCAGGTAAATAATTCTTGCAATTATGCCGCATTTACGCTATTATGTCGAAGATAGAAATATGCCGCGGGAATTGAGACCACCTCCCGCCGGCAGAAGGATTGCGGCTGTTTCATACGCTCATTAAGTTTTTTTAATACAAAAGGAGAAGAGAATGAGAAAGCCAATTGAAACCTTAGGATACCTTCCGGATGAACGACCGTCCCCGCTAAAGCTGTTCCTTTACGCGCTTCAGCAAGTCATCGTCATGTTCCCCGCCACCATTGCGGTGGCGCTCATCACAGGCTTCCAAGTCTCCACCACCATCTTCGCCAGCGGCGTGGCAACCATCTGTTTTGCACTCATCACTGGTAAAAAGATCCCCATGTACTACGGCTCCAGCTTNNGTCATCGTCATGTTCCCCGCCACCGTCGCCGTCGCGCTCATTACCGGCTTTCAGGTGTCCACCACCATCTTCGCCAGCGGCCTTGCCACTCTCTGCTTTATTCTGATTACCGGCAAAAAAATCCCGCTGTATTACGGTTCCAGCTTCGCCTATCTGACCGCCATCGCAAGTATGGTTGCGGCGGAAGGCACCGCGGAACAGCTGGCGTCCTTCCAGGCAACCGGCATTCTTCCGGCGGAACTGATCTCCTACGCGCAGTTCGGTATTGTTCTGTCCGGCCTTATCTCCATCGCGGCCGGTCTGCTCGTACGGTTCAGCGGCCGCGACGCGGTTGAGAAGATCCTTCCTCCGACCATTACGGGCCCCGTAGCGATGATTATCGGACTTTCCCTCGCGGGAACCGCTCTTAGCGACGCGGCCCCCGCGGCTGCCGAGGGTGTGATCGGAAGCAACTGGGTCTGGCTGGTCTCCCTCGTAACCCTTTTTACAACGATACTGTTTTCCAGATACCTGAAAGGATTCTGGGGTCAGCTTCCGCTTCTGCTCGGCGCGCTCTGCGGCTGCGCTGTCGCAGGCATCCTGCTTGCCGTCGGCGGCGCGGAATATAGCTTGTTCCGCACCATCCCGGACGCGGCGTTCAGCAGTTCCATCTGGTCCGCGGGACCTTTCGCCGTACCGGCCTTTACCTTGCCGAAAGTCTCTTTAGCCGCCGTCGTGGCGATTATGCCGATTGCAATCGCCACCATTCCGGAATCCACCGCCCACATCTATCAGCTCGACATCTACGTAAACGATCTGGCCGAGAAAAAAGGGAGCAAGAAAAAATACAACATTGCCGACCTTCTGGACCGCAACCTGATTGGCGACGGCATCTGCGATATGATCTCCGGCGTAATAGGCGGCCCGGCGGGCACCAACTACGGCGAGAACATNNCGGCATCTGCGATATGATCTCCGGTTTTGTCGGCGGCCCCGCGGGAACGAACTACGGAGAAAACATCAGTACAATGGCGATTACGAAGGTATTTTCCATCCCCGTCCTGTTCGTCGCGGCAATTATCGCCATCGTCATCTCGTTCTTTACGCCGCTCATCCAGGTCATTTACGGTATCCCGCGAGCGGTCATCGGCGGGCTGGAAATTTACCTCTTCGGGGCAATCGCCGCCCAGGGCATGGCGATCATGATTTCCAAGGCGGTCGATATGTTCAATCCGAAGAACATCGCCGTGATCGCCTCCATTATGGTCATCGGTCTGGGAGGCCAGTACGCCTTCGGCGGAAATATCCCCTTCTTCGGCCTGAACGTCCCCTGCATCGCCGGCGCGGCGATCTTCGGCATCGTGCTCAATCTCATCCTGAGCATCGGCGAGAAGCGGAGCAAGGCTCTGGAATAAACTTTTACGAAATCCTGAATCATTGGGGCTGTAACGGCAGGTTACAGCCCCAATTCTTTCTTACGGCTCTCAAACGCGCCGGTACTCCGAGGCAAGCTTCCGCAGGGCGGGCAGGGAG
>DCTG01000171.1 GCA_002329245.1 Clostridiales bacterium UBA1446 | reverse complement strand
GGTGCTCTCCATGCACGCGCCCTTGGAGACCGTCTCAAAGGGCGCGTGCATGGAGAGCACCGGCACGCCGGCATCCAGCGTATCGATGTTGCGCTGGGCCATCATGGCGGCCACGGTGCCTCCGCCCCCCTGGTCCACCTTTCCAAGCTCCGTCATCTGCCAGACGACACCGGCCTCGTCAAACACGCGGCGGATTTTCGCCACGACCTCCGCAGAGGCGTCGGAAGCGCCCGATTTCCCGCGGGAGCCGGTATACTTGCAAAGCGCCACGCCGTAATTCATCCGCGCGCTGTTTCGCTTTTCGTAAACGTCGGGGAAGTCCGGATCAAAGGCCGCCGTCACGTCGGCGGAGAGACAGAAGGAATTGCCGAAACAATCTGTTAGGGAAACATCAGCGCCGCAAAGATCCTTCATAAAGGCTTCAAACGCTTCGGATTTAAGTCCGGATACGCCCTCGGAGCCGATTTCCTCCTTGTCCGCGAGGATGCAGACCGCCGTTTTCACCGGTGTTTCCAGCTCCAGCAACGCGCGCAGCGCGGCAAAGGCGCAGACCCGGTCGTCCTGCCCGTAGGCGCCGATGAGGCTGCGGTCAAAGCCGAGGTCGGAGGCGGGAAAAGCGGGCACGGCGGAAAGCTCCGCGGAGATGAAGTCCTCCTCCGTGATGCCGTATTTTTCGTTCAGCAGTTCCATGACGGCAAGTTTAACCCGGTTTGCCCCTTTGTCGTCCGGGAAGGGGCGGCTGCCGATGAGAAGGTTGAGGGTTTCGCCCGGAACGGCTTCGCCCAGCGGCTTTTTACTCTGCTCTCCTGCTAAATGGGGCAGAAGGTCCGTGATGGTAAAGACGGGGTCTCCCGGCGCCGCGCCGATTGCCACGGGCACGACACGGTCCTTCAGGGCCACGACGCCGCGCAGCTCCAACGGAATCGCAAGCCACTGGTATTTGCGGATCCCGCCATAATAATGCGTTTTAAAGTATGCCAGCTCGCTCTCCTCGTAGAGCGGATTTTGCTTCAGGTCCAGCCGGGGCGCGTCGACATGCGCGGCGCCGATGTTGACGCCCGCCGACAGCGGCTCCGTCCCGATTACGGCTAAGAAAAGCGCCTTGTCCCGGTTGCTCCGGTAGACCTTATCTCCGGGCTTCAGCTTTTTCTTCGGCTCGATGGGCCGAAACCCGCGCGCTTCCGCCAGGGCGATGGCCGCCCAGACCGCTTCCCGTTCCGTCTTTCCGGCGTCCAAAAATTGTTTGTACTGCTCGCAATACTCGTTCATCGCGGGAATTTCTTCCTGCGGGATGCGGTCAAATCCGTTTTTCGGGTTATAGAACAATGCCTCCCGCCGCAGGTCGCCCGCGGTTTTTTCCTTTTCCTCCATGTTGCCCTCCTGTCAGCTCAATAATTTCTGAAACAGCGCCCGGGCGGCAGCCTGAAACGCCGCTTCTTCGCCGTTGTTTTCCAATATATAGTCGCAGTGTTCCCGGAAGAAGGAATCCTTCTTCTGTGCCTCCACACGCATGCGGGCATAGGATTCATCGATCCCTTCCCGCTCCATGATGCGCCGGACGCGGTGTTCGACCGGGGCCAAAATCCCGACCACCGCGTGGCACCGTCCGGAAAGACCGCTCTCGATGAGCGCAATCGCGTCGATTGCGGCGCAGGTACACCCCCGCTCTTTCGCCGCGCGCAGAATTCGTTTCACTTCCCTGTCGACGAATTTGTGGGAGATCCGGTTTAAATCCAGCAGCGCCGCCTCGTCGCGAAAGACGATCGCCCCCAGCTTTTTTCTGTCGACCGCGCCGTCCGTCAAAACGTCCCCGAAGCGTTCGGTTAGCGCCGCCCGGAGCTCCGCGTCGTTTTCCAGCAGCGCATGATACACCGCGTCGCAGTCGATGGTTTCGCAACCCATCTCGTTCAGTATGCCCAGCGCGGTCGTTTTTCCCGCGCCGGTTCCGCCGGTAATGCCGATAATTTTCATGCTATCTTCCGTCCCGCCAATTTCATAGTCATACGCGGCAAATATCAAATAAGCTTAAATCCCTTTCGCTTACAAAAGCTCAGCCTTCCACCTCTCCAATCACGGCCCGAAGCTGATCTTTCGTGACGCCGCCCTGCCTCAGGATTTTCGGCGGACTTTGCGTTAGGTCCAAAACGGTGGAAGCGACGCCTAACGGGCAGGCTCCCCCGTCCACCACCGCGTGGATCCGGCCCTCGAGCTCCCGGAGCACCTGCGGGGCGTCCACCGCGGGCGGATTGCCGGACAGGTTCGCCGAGGGGGCCGCGACCGGGACGCCGGCGGCGCGCAGAAGGGCCAGCGCGACGGGATGGTCCGGGCAGCGCAGCCCGACGGTATCCCCGCAAGCCGCCACGACCGGCGGAATCAGTTCCTGCTTTTTCAGCACGAGGGTGAGCGGCCCCGGCCAGTAGCGCTCCGCCAGCCGGTAAGCCGCCTGCGGAACATCCCTGCAATATTGCTCCAGCGCGGACGCGTCGGGGATCAGCAGGCTGATCGGCTTTGTCTCGGGTCTTCCCTTGGCCGCGAAAATCTGGCGCACCGCGGCCTCGTTCATGCCGTCCGCGCCGAGGCCGTAGACCGTCTCGGTCGGAAACGCCACGAGCCTGCCCGCCCGCAGAAGCGCCGCGGCCTTTTCGATCTGCTCGCGCCGGCGGCCGGGATCGGACAGGGTGATTACGAGCGTTGTCATACGATTACGCTTCCCCTTCGGTGTTCTGCAGGCGCTCGGCCTGGTCCGCGGTAATAAGCGCCTCGATCAGTTCGTCGAGGTCACCGTTCATAACTGCCTCGATTTTATAAAGCGTCAGGCCGATTCGATGGTCGGTCACGCGGCCCTGCGGGAAGTTGTAGGTGCGAATCCGCTCGTTGCGCATGCCGGTGCCGACCTGGCTTTTCCGGTCGGCGGCGATTGCCGCGTTCTGCCGTTCCCGCTCCGCCTCGTAGAGCTTGGAGCGCAGGATGCTCATCGCCCGCTCCCGGTTTTTATGCTGGCTCCGCTCATCCTGGCATTCCACCACCAATCCGGATGGCAGGTGCGTGATGCGAATGGCGCTTTCCGTTTTGTTTACATGCTGGCCGCCCGCGCCGCTGGAGCGGAAGGTGTCGATTTGCAGGTCCGACGGGTTAATTTCCAGCTCCACCTCCTCCGCCTCGGGAAGCACCGCCACCGTTACGGTGGAGGTATGCACACGGCCGGAAGCCTCCGTTTCCGGCACGCGCTGCACGCGGTGGACGCCGCTTTCGAACTTCAGGCGCGAGTAAGCTCCCTCGCCTTCGATCATAAAGCTGATCTCCTTGATGCCGCCAAGCTCCGTTTCGTTGAGGTTCACAATCTCTGTTTTCCAGCCTTTTCCCTCGGCGTACATGCTGTACATCCGGTAAAGAGAATTGGCGAAGAGAGCCGCTTCCTCGCCGCCCGCGCCGCCCCGGATCTCCATGATGACGTTTCGGCTGTCGTTCGGGTCCTTGGGCAACAGCAGGATTTTAAGCTCCGATTCCAGCTGCTCCATATCCGCCCGCGCAACGTTCAACTCCTCCTGCACCATTTCGCGGAAATCCGCCTCCAAGGCGGTATCCAGGAGGCTTCTCGCCTCTTCCGCGTCGGCCATCCGCTTCCGGTAGCGGCGGAACACCTCTATGATTTTACTCAGCTCTTTCTGCTTCCGGCTGAGTTTTGCGACCTTGGCCGGATCGGTATAGACCTCCGGAAGCGCGAGCTGAGCCTCGATTTGTTCGTACAGCTCCTCGATTGCAATGAGTTTCTCGATCATTTCTTTCCCTCTTTTTCCAGACTGACGCTTTATTTTATCATGACGCCCACGGTCTGTAAAGGGCGGCGGCCCACAGCGCGGCGCGGGAGTTTGTCTTCCCCCGCCCCCCGGCGCTTCCGTACGGCGCGGAATCCGCTTTGAAAAAATTCTTGTTGCGGCGCACGGCATGTGATAGAATAGGAAAGCAGATTTTGCGGGAGGCTGTTTGAATGGCGATTCGGAACCTCATCGATTTCGGGGATATATCCAGGGCGGACTGGGACGAGATCTACGCCCGTGCCTTCCGTATTATGGACAACCCGTTAGAATTTTCCGACGCCTGCCGCGGAAGGGTCTGCTGCAATCTCTTCTACGAACCTTCGACAAGAACAAACTTTTCCTTCCAGACCGCAATGCTCCGCTTAGGCGGCAGCGTGTTCGGCTTCTCCGACCCCAATTCTTCCTCCGTCGCCAAGGGTGAAACCCTGAAGGATACGATCAAGATGGTGTCCGGCTATGCCGACGTGATTGTGATGCGCCACCCGAAAGAAGGGGCAGCGCGCGCGGCATCCCTATACTCCGACGTGCCGGTTATAAACGCAGGGGACGGCGGCCATATGCATCCGACTCAGACGATGGCGGACCTCACCACTATTCTTCGGCTGCGCGGCAGCGCCGACGGGCTTGCCGTCGGCTTATGCGGCGACCTGAAGTACGGACGGACGGTGCATTCGCTGATCAAGGCGCTGGCGAAATTCAACGACATCAAATTCTTCCTCATCTCCCCGCGGGACTTGGCCATACCGGGCTATATCCGGGAATTCATGCAGGAGAACGGGCAGCGGTTTGTGGAAGTTACGGGGCTCGAAGCGGTCATCCCCCTTCTCGACGTGCTTTACATGACCCGGGTCCAGCGCGAACGCTTTACCGACCCGCTCGAATACGAACGCAACAAGGGCATTTACATCCTGTCGGCCAAGAAGCTCAAGCGTGCTCGGCCAAACCTTCTGGTCATGCATCCCCTTCCCCGGGTCGACGAAATCACCGCCGACGTGGACGACGACCCCCGCGCCGTTTATTTTCAGCAGGCAAGATACGGCATGTTCGCGCGGATGGCGCTATTAATGGACCTTGCGCATCAGGAGCGCTTTTCTCCGCCCCCCGTCCCGATCGGCGACGGCCGTCCCGTTTGCTCCAATCCCAACTGCATCACCCAAACCGAACGCTATCTTCCCCCGCTCGTAAACCAGAACGGTTCCGGACCCTGCTGCGCTTACTGCGACAAGGAAATCGGGCGGCGTTGATTTCCGGTTTCCTCCTTCCATCCGTCCCGCTTTCCCATCCTTTTTGAATTTAGCAGAAAAACAATTGACAAGCGGCGGTTCTGCGTGCTATCATATCTGGGCTGACAATTTAACAGCT
>DCTG01000115.1:185-7769 GCA_002329245.1 Clostridiales bacterium UBA1446 | reverse complement strand
CATGGTGTCGATGAAGTAGTAGGTCGGAATGTCGATGTCTGTAAACACTTCCAGGTCTGGTTTCCAGCGGATCAGCGAACCGGTCTTTTTCCGGTCGGTCGGCTCCTTGCGAAGGCCGCCGATATTCTCGCCGCGTTCGAAATGGAGATTGTATTCGTGCCCGTCCCGCCAGACCGTCACATCCATGTATTCCGAGGAATACTGGGTGGCGCAGGAGCCCAAGCCGTTGAGCCCCAAGGAGTATTCATAATTCTCGCCCTCGTTGTTTCTGTACTTGCCGCCGGCATAGAGCTCACAGAATACCAGTTCCCAGTTATAGCGGTTTTCCACGGGGTTGAAATCCACGGGACAGCCGCGGCCGAAATCCTCCACCTGGATGGAGCCGTCCCTAAACCGGGTCACGATAATCAGATTGCCGTGGCCCTCCCGGGCCTCGTCTATGGAATTGGACAGGATCTCAAAAACGGCATGCTGACATCCTTCCAGCCCGTCGGAGCCGAAAATGACCCCGGGTCGCTTTCGCACCCGGTCCGCGCCCTTGAGCGCCGATATGCTTTCGTTGCCGTAAGCCTGCTTCACAGGTTGTTTGGGCATATAAGCTTTCCTTCCGCTTTGATTGATTGAGGCACGCCGAACCGTTTCCTTGCCGGAGACCGTTACAAAAAGCCAATGCATGGGAAACCCGTGCTTCCCATGCTAGATGTGAAGGTTACGTACACCTGTCTGACCAACAGAGGAAAAGGCAGGATAAAGCATTGAAGATACGTGCTTTTTTGGATGTAAATCCACAACATTATATCGTAGGCTCGATTTTCTTGTCAAGGACGAGCCCCGGTCGCAGACAAGACTTTAAAAACAGCGCAACAGCTTACAAATCAGGCGGATGATTGTTTCCCGCACCCCTGACTGTATGAAAACTGCTATCACGCGATAAGAAAATGAAATGGTTTCCCTGAGTTAAGAAGGAGAAGAGGCGCAGTTTTTTGACTAAAAATCACAAAGGTTTTTATCGGGGCGTCACATCCTGATCGAGCGTCGCGAAATAGCGGTAGAATGGGAGCAAAAAGGTAAAGCCTTGTATGAGCCGCTGCCTGAGATCGGGCGAGAATACGGCGTCGTCGACCTTTTCCTCATGTATGAGGGAAAAGGTTTTTTTGTTATACCACTCGGAAAGCGGTTTGTCGGGGGGGCATTTCGGGCGTGCGTAGTCTTCTCCCTCGAGGACAAACTCTTTTCGAAGGGCAAGTTCCCGCGCCAGTTTCATCAGGGGGCGGGGGTTCGAATCAATGCGGGCGCGGAGTTTTTCCATAGTCAGCGCTTTCGCAAGGTAGTATCCCATTCCGTATGACCAGGTTTCCGGCGTAAGTTCAAACCAGAATGCGGGCTTATCCGAGCCCTCCCGGTCCGGTTCGCGGATGGTAAACCACAGATGATCCTTATAGGGGCCCCTGCCGTGCAGGCGCCTTGCGTCCCGGTGGATTCTCGAGACATGCAACATGAGATCCAGATCGCCGCATTCCGGGATAAAACCTTCGTATACCTCCCGCGCGAGCATCTGCATAGGCCGCTCCAAAACCGCCTTATATTCGGCTTTGTGCGCTTCAAACCAGCTTTTTTCATTGTTGAAGCGGATATTCCACATAAATCTGATTGTATTCTCCGTGAAACCCATGCGTATTTCCTCCCGCTGAAAGCTGTTTTCAGTATAAAGCCGCGGAGCGAAGAATGCAAGATGGGGGAAGAAGCGGAAAAATCAGGGGGCCGGTGTTAACCGAATGCATACGGGGAAGGCCGCTAAAAATCCGAACGCCCCGCATGCGATAAAGCATCGGGGCGTTTGGCATGGAAAAACGGGCTGTCGTGAAGTCAGACGCGTACCCTTTTCCGGCCTATTGAAGAAAAGGGCAGGCGGGGAAATATCTCCTATTTCCTTATTGCAGCTGGGATTTAACCTGCTGAATATCCGTATTGTTTGCCTGTGCCGCGGGCATATAATACCCTTTCGAACTGGCGAGCTGGAACAGCTCATACTGGGATGCCTCGCAGCTGTTGCGGATTTGCTGAATTGTGGAGCGCAAGTTTGTATTCGCGCATTCCGATATGACATTCTGATAAAAGGTCAATTCGCTTTTCATACCCGAAAGCGCGTCGTTTACCATTGCTTTTTCCTGCATGATATTCCCCCTAACTCAGAAACGACATCAGTTTTTGTTTTGTGCTCTGCGCGCTTTGCGCAGACTTTTCAAAGTACGCTCTTATTTGAGGATCATTGGCCATCTGCGCATAGTTTGACATCTTCTGGAACGCTGTTTCATGCGCGCCGATCAGGTGACGCAGGTTCTGCAGTTCCACTTGATTGAGTTGTGATATAGGAAGCCACTCCTTTCATTTGGTTTGCATCTATTGTCTGCCAAAGTTGAAAAATAATACGGTTTTCTCCTAGTATTTTCGTGATCAGATTAAAATCTTTGGCGCGTTCAAAAAGCGACGCCCCCCGAAAGCCGAGAGGCTTCCGGGGGCTTGTGTTTCCTGCGCGGCTTTTCCGCAAAGCGGCAGAAAACGCCCTCCGGAGGGCGTTTTCGCTTCTCCGGAGGGCGGCTTCCCTCAGGTTTTCAGTTTGCCAAATACGGGTCGTAGGCGGCAGTTACCTCGCCGTTCTTTTCGTTATACGTACNNAACGGATGCGCCTAACGCTTCAAGCACGGCGCGCAGGGGAACCATGGTTTTGCCGCCGATTACCTGCGGCGCGACGTCAAAGGTAATTTCTTCGCTGTCGATGACACCCCGGCTGCTGCCGGCCGTCATTTGAAGCGTCTTTGTTCCTAAGAGGAGCGACAGAGTGTTGCCGTCCTCCATCACGTACCCGCCCAAAGCGAAGATCATTTCCCGCGCCGGTGCTAAGAGTTTTCCCTCTTTCCAGAGAAACGCGTCCTGCTGCGTCAAAAGAGAGGGCGCGGATGCTTCCTTTTTTCCGCTCGCAGAAACCGGCAGCGAAGCTTGTTTTTCTTCGCCGGATACGCCGGCTTTGCCGAACGATACCGTAACGGTTCGAAGAAGCCGATACATCCGGTCGTAATCCGCGGCGGCGGAAAGCCCCGCTATTTGCCGCTCGGCTCCCATGGTTTCGCAGGTGAGCATAAAATATTTGCCGTCCGGATGAGCCCCGCTAATTGTCGCATCGTTCCAGGTCGGGTCGACATGGAACCAGGTTCCGTCCACAAATACGGCGTTCCAGACGTGAAGGCTCCGTGAGCCGTCAGGCATATGAATAAAAGCAGTTATCTTGAAGTTTTTTACGCCCGCGCAGTCAAGCAGGTAGGAAAGCGCTTCGGCATAACCCGAGCAGAGGGCCCTTCCCCGGTAAACAAGCTCGGCGAGGCTGCCGGAGAGGGATGCGTCATCGTATCGCGTAAGGTCGCAGACATACCGGTTAAGCTTCCTGACTTTTTCAAGGTCGGTGTCTCCGGACTCGCAGAGCCGCTCGGCCGCCTGCTTCAGTAGAACCCTTGCGCTCACTTCGTTCTCGCTTAATCCTTGTCCCCATCCGGCTTTATAATCCGCGGCGCTTGCCGTTCCCGTAAGCCAAAGCAGGCAGAGGGAGGCCGCAATCGCCGCAGCAATTCGTTTTATCATAGGTACCTCCTAGGAAGAAAACACCATACGGTGGTAAATCAGAATGGTATATTTGTTAAATCGAAATAATTTCGAAAAAACTTAAGCGGATGGAGAAATCTCTCTCCTGTCTCCGCCATAAAAAGCGCCGGACAAACGTTAACAAACATTTGCCCGGCGCTTTTTCCGTGTATCTTATGACTAAGTTTCACACAAATCTCGGGAGTGCCGAAATGAACTACGGAGCATTTTTGATAAGACGCAATTTTATACGAGATAGCAGCGTGAGAACACGCTCACAGACGACGGTGTACGGTATCCGAACGCGCGCAAAGCGCCCCGGTGCCTTATGGCATCGGGGCGCTTTGGATGTTTCAAGATCTGTCATTCCGAAAGCTGTATAACCGAACCTAAGGATGCGCGTGTAATTATGCGGGGTTGTTCTCTGCGAAGACCTCGATGAGGAAAGGCTCATTTCCATGGAAAGCTTGCCTGAGCGCGCTTTCCAGCTCCTCCCGGTTCCGGACCCGGCAGCTTTTTACGCCCATGGACTCCGAGAGCGCTGAAAAGTTGATAATCGGGTCGTCCAGCTCCATGCCGACGTGTTTTTCATTGAGCGGATAGTCCCCGAGAATGATTTTCCGGACGGTTTTTACCTGTCGGTATGTGGCGTTATTTACGACTAAAAAGGTGGCCGGTATCCGGTATTTAGCCGACGTCCACAGACTCTGCATGCACCAGGCGGCGCTCCCGTCGCCGACGATTCCCACAACGGGACGGCTAGGATTGGCCAGCTTGACCCCGGCCGTGCATGGCAGGCCGGAGCCGATGCTGCCGCCGTTGCGCGGGCGGAAATAGGTGTTTTCCTCTTTCAGGTCAAGTATGGAGCGAAGCATCGGGGAGGAGGACCAGCAGTCGTCCACGACAATAGCGTCCTGCGGCAGGGCTTTCCGGATCTCATCCATCAAAACCG
Source organism: Clostridiales bacterium UBA1446 (assembly GCA_002329245.1). Lineage (GTDB taxonomy): Bacteria > Bacillota > Clostridia > Oscillospirales > Oscillospiraceae > UBA1446. Next base: position 3,184 of record DCTG01000115.1, on the reverse strand, counting down.
GGATGGCAATCGGACTGTTGTCCCGGTTTTTGTCGATTGTATTTTGGAGCAGATCCTTCTTTTCGGCGCTTCGCCGTCGCGCCGTTTCCAGCCGCTGACCGGCCGCCCGGCGCAGCGCTTCATCCGCTTCCAGCAGGTCGCACAGCTCCGTTACCGTTGCGCATACGTCGCCAAGCATTGCGCAGTCCACGGGGAAATTCTTGGCAATTTCCCAGGGGTCGTCGTTGATTTGAATCACGTTCAGGTCGGTCGGAAGAACGGTAAGGCCCTTGTAAAAGGCGTCGTTAAACAGCTGACAGCCTACGCCGATCAGCAAATCGGAGCGCTCAAGCAGGGCCTTCATTTCCGGTCCGGCGGTCTCGATGTCCCCGTAATACAGGGGGTGTTGGTTCGGGAAATTCACGTCCGCCATCCATGCCTGGTAGACGGGGGCGCCAATCAGTTCCGCAAGGCGCACAACCTGATGCAGGGCGCCTTTGCTCTGCGCTACGCCCTCCTGGACCAACATCACGGGAGCCGCAGCCGAGCGGATTATCTCAGCCGCTTTTTCAAAGGATTGCGCGTCGGCGCGGAAGCGTGAAAACTGCGGTCCGGCGGGGCGCAGGGAAAAATCAAATTCCTCTCCCAACACATCCTGCGGGAGAGAGATTACGACGGGGCCGCGAGGAGCCTGCATCGCAAGCTTGAATGCCCGGTGCAGTACGACGGGTATATCCTCCGCGTGGTAAATCTCGGTGGACCATTTGACGAGGGAGGCTGCCATCCCAACGATATTTCCGGACAACTGCGGCTCCTTCTGCAGAAGACGAGAGTCGTTTTGTCCCACGGTAATTACCATCGGCACCCTGCCGTTTACCGCGTTGATGAGCAAAGGCATGGCCGACGCCATGCCGGGGCCGGTGTGCAGGTTTAAAAAGGCCGGCTTGCCAGAGGAGCGGGCATAGCCTTCCGCCATGCCGAGGCAGACGCTCTCGTTGAGCCCCAAGATATACTGAATCTGCGGATGTTTCTCCAGTTCGTCCATAAACAGGATTTCGGTTGCGCCGGGGATTCCGAATACATATTCCACCTCATAGTGGCGCAACAGCTTAAGAAGCGCTTCGCTGCCTTTCATGTATGCCATGTACGTTAACCTCCGAGAAAGAATGGTATCTCTATTTTAGATCAAAATGAGTGAGAAAGAAAGGTGTCTTCTCAGATGCGATGATTTTCCGCACGCGCGTTGTTATATAACGATCCTGAAATCCTATCCACAGGTTCGGAAATTATAAGCGAATGAAATGTTTCAAGCGAAGCGGTCATTCCCCGCAGCCTGCGGGGAATGACCGCTTTTCCGCGCGTAAGGAATAAGGAAGGGTTTATGAACCGGACGGAATCGCAGGATTATTTGAGGGTAACGATACGCTGCGCGTAAAGCTTCCAGTCGCTTTTGCAGGTTTTCTTTCCCTCGATCCATATGGCGGTATCGGGATAGTTGGAGTACTCGGGCGGAAGAATCATTCCCCTGAGAAAAGTGGCCTTGTTTCCCGGCCGGGTTGTAGAAATCAGAGGGTATGCGCCTTCTTCATACCAGCAATCGCCTGGTTTTTCGTTTTCGGAGCACTCGCCCTTTTCGGAAACCACGGTGAGATCTCCGCTGAGCAGGCAGCGGATCCCGGAGCCCGGGTGGGAATGAAGACCGGTGGATCCTTCGTTATCCACGATGCAGTCCAGTTTAAACAGCCATTTGGAGGTGGGAACCAGTTCAAACATGCGGATGTGCCTGGACATGCGCAGGTGAGAAACGATACCTTCGCCGGAAGCGAGGTTATTTGGATCTGCCGCGCGTACAAGCTCCCAGCGCCACACCGTGGCGCCTGCGGCTCCGGCGGCCATTGGCATGACATCATGGAAATATGCTGCGGAATCCTTCCCTAAGGTTTGCGTGCCGACGGATATGGAACCTTCCAAGACATAAACAATGCTGTGCTGCGCTTCGAGATCTTTAGAGACCGCGTTCGACTCAAACCGGTCGTGATAAAGACGAAGGGTATACATAACGCACCTCCTGTTTATTTTGGATCGGTATGGAAAGTTTATTCTGCTTCTACTTTACACCATAAGCCTTCCAATGGGAAATTCGGAAAAATTATGAAAGGAAAACTTTTTTTTATGAAATCCTTCCACAGACTTGATAGCTATTGACAGTCTTATGTGTCGGTGCTAAAATATCACTTTACAAAAGGCAATGACGGGAATTATGCAGGATTCGTGCCGCAGAGAGGGGGCGCCAAGGCTGAAAACGCCCCCGGCCTCCGTATCCTGCAGTACCCTCCCCGAGCCGCTTCACCGAACGAACAGTAGGGGAAGCCGTTTCCGGGCGTTATTCCGGCATGAGCGGCAGCGCGCTGCGCTGCAAGCAGGGTGGAACCGTGGACTGCTGATTGCAGCTCACCCCTGAGAATGATTTCAGGGGTGAGCTATTTTTACTAGCGGCCCCGACGAAAGGAGAACGGACATGATAAACATTACGCTTAAAGACGGCTCCGTGCTGCAAAAGGAGGCGGGAATTACTCCGCTTGCGGTTGCGCAGGAAATTAGTTCCGGACTGGCGCGCGCCGCCCTGCTGGCTTCGGTAAACGGGAAGTTTACGGACCTTACACTTCCCCTCTTCGAAGACTGTACGCTTTCCGTTTTAACCTGGGACGATCCGGAGGGGAAGGATGCTCTCCGGCATACCGCTTCCCATGTGCTGGCGCAGGCGATCAAGCATCTTTACCCCGATGCAAAGCTTGCGATCGGGCCGGCGATCCGCGACGGCTTCTATTACGATATTGACGCGGATCATGTGTTTACGCCGGAGGATTTCGGCGCCATAGAGGCCGAGATGCAAAAGATCGTCAAGGCGGAACTGAAACTGGAACGTTTCGAGCTTCCGCGGGAAGAGGCGATTGCCTTTATGGAGCGGCAGGGAGAGCCGTACAAGGTGGAGCTGATATCAGACCTCCCGGCGGACGCGG
>DCTG01000115.1:0-166 GCA_002329245.1 Clostridiales bacterium UBA1446 | reverse complement strand
CTTTACCGACCTTTGCGCCGGTCCTCACGTACCGGATACCGGGAAGGTGAAGGCATTTAAGATTCTCTCCTGCACCGGTGCGTACTGGCGCGGGGATTCCAGCCGAAAAATGCTCCAGCGTATTTACGGGACGGTTTTCCCCAAGAAATCCGATCTTGAGGAATAT
>DCTG01000147.1:8190-10867 GCA_002329245.1 Clostridiales bacterium UBA1446 | reverse complement strand
GCAGCCGGTGGGGAACCACTTGCCGACGAGGCAGACGATGCGCGCGTCCACCCCGGTGATCGCCTTGGGAAGCTCGAGCCAGTTCGGCGCGCCGAAGAGCCCTCCGGATTCCTTCGGCTCGTTTTTCCAGGTAATCCGGAAGAGGTTTAAGGGGTTGATCTCCCACAGTCCGACCGAACGGAGCCGGGATTGGATTTTTTCCGGAATGGTGTCCGGCCGCTCCATTTCGGAAAAGGTCGGGATAATGATGTTGTTTTCCTTCGCTTTTTGTATGTTGCGCTGCAGGTTTTCCCGGTTGATGGTCAGATCGATCATACCTTCGTCTCCTTCATGGTGCCGGGATATACCCGCACCGGTTATTTCGGGCGGATTTCCGCCCGTATCTATAGCCTGTTTTTATACTTTCGCGTCAAGATAGCTGTAGAGAGTATATTTGGATATGTCGAAATAACGGGCGATTTTGTCCCCGGACTTTGTGATCAGAAACGCGCCGTTGCGGTTTAAAAACTGGATCGCACGGATTTTGTCCTCTTTCGTCATCAGAACCACGGGCTTTCCGACAAGCTCCACGGACTGACGGATCAGCTCGTCGAGCAGATCTCCGACGTTCTGGGGGATTTTCTCCGGCTCCTTTTCCGAAGGCTCGCGGGGAGATACAAGCTCCTTCACCGCGTTCTCCACTATCATGAGGGCGGAGATATCGAAATTGATTGCGAATATGGCTTCCACACGCCCCTCCCCGTTCCGGATAAAGAGCGTGCTGGATTTTAAAATCTTGCCGTCCGGGGTGCGGGTAAGGTAGCCCAGGTGATCGTGCTCCGGCGGCTCGTTTCCCCGCAGAAGCTCGAGCACCACATGGGAAGGGCCGTCCCCCACCTGTCTTCCGGTCACATGGCCGTTTACGATATAGGAAATGGTATGCTCCGAATTGGCGGCGGAAAGATCGTGCACGGCCACCTCGCAGCCGCCGCCGAATTGCGCCGCGATTCCGTCCGCCATCTGGATGAGCAGTTTGAGCCGTTCCTCGGTCATTCGGCACCTCCCGCGCCCGTAAAATATAAGCTTTCGTCCCTTCCATCATAGCATACTGAAAAAATAAATCAACCATTTTTCAGGGGCCATAAAAAATAATTTTTAGCTGTCATGAAAAAATTTTTGTTTCCCATTGACTTGGGTTTGGAATGTGTTATGATGGGGGCAGAGAATACACAGTTTTTGGGAGGGATTCGTATGCGGGAAGACATGAATTTTCAGGCGATCAAGGAAGCGGCCGAGGGATACAAGCCGGCGATGTCCGCGTTTTTGCGGGATTTGATCCGGCTGCCGGGAGAAAGCTGCGGCGAGGAAGCCGTCGCGCGGCGCGTGCTTGCCGAGATGCAGGCGCTCGGCTACGACCGGGCGGAAATCGACCCCATGGGAAACGTGTTAGGGTTCATGGGAAGCGGCGAAAAAATCATCGCGTTCGACGGGCATATCGACACGGTCGGGATCGGGGAGCGCTCCAACTGGAACTTCGATCCCTACGAGGGATATGAAACCGACGAGGAAATCGGAGGGCGCGGAGCGTCCGACCAGCTCGGCGGCGTCGTTTCGGCGGTATACGGCGCGAAGATCATGAAGGATCTCGGCCTTATTCCGGCGGAATACACCGTTCTCGTGACGGGCACGGTGCAGGAGGAAGACTGCGACGGGCTCTGCTGGCAGTACATCTACCAGGAAGACAAGATTAAGCCCGAGTTTGTGGTCATCACGGAGCCGACGGACGGGAACATTTACCGGGGGCAGCGCGGGCGCATGGAAATCCGCGTGGAAGTGCGCGGCGTTTCCTGCCACGGCAGCGCGCCGGAGCGCGGGGACAACGCGATATATAAAATGGCGGACATCATTCTGGAGCTGCGCGATTTAAACGAGCGGCTGCACTACGACCCGTTTTTGGGCAAGGGGACGCTCGCCGTTTCCGAGCTGTTTTCCGGCTCGCCTTCCCGCTGCGCCGTGGCCGACATGGCCGCCGTTTCGATCGACCGCCGTCTGACCGACGGAGAAACCTGGCAGGGGGCGCTGGAGGAGATCCGCGCGCTGCCGTCCGTGAAAAAGTACAACGCGGAAGTGACAATGTACCCGTACGACCGCCCCTCTTGGACCGGACTTGTGTATCCGACGGAATGCTATTTCCCCACCTGGGTGATTGCCGAGGATGCCGCGCCGACGAAGGCCGTCGTGGCCGCCTACCGCGCCATGTTCGGGGAGCCGAAGGTGGACAAATGGACCTTTTCCACCAACGGCGTTTCCATCATGGGACGCTTCGGAATCCCCTGCATCGGCTTCGGCCCCGGCAAGGAAGCGCAGGCTCACGCGCCCAACGAAAGAAACTGGAAGGCCGATCTGGTGCGCTGCGCCGCGGTGTACGCGGCGGTGCCGGGACTTTACGCCAAATAAATATAAGGATACGGAGGAATGCAAATGGGACGAAAAGATTATTGCGCCCTGCTTGACCGGCTGAATTTTGACAAAATGTATGAAAGCGACTTTTTCCTGACTTGGGAAAAGACCCAAGACGAGCTCGCGGCCGTCTTTACCGTGGCGGACGCGCTCCGGGATTTGCGGGAGAGGAACATCTCCGCAAAAATCTTCGACTCCGGGCTCGGCATCTCCATCTTCCGCGACAACTCCACCCGCA
>DCTG01000147.1:0-8145 GCA_002329245.1 Clostridiales bacterium UBA1446 | reverse complement strand
TTCATGGCGGACGTCATCGGAATCCGGGACGACATGTACATCGGAAAAGGCAACGCCTATATGCACGCGGTATCCGACGCGGTGCGCGAGGGATACCGGGAAGGCGTGCTCAATCAAATTCCCACGCTCGTAAATCTCCAGTGCGACATCGACCACCCCACGCAGACCATGGCCGACACGCTGCACCTCATCCATGAGTTCGGCGGCGTGGAAAACCTGAAGGGAAAAAAGGTGGCCATGACCTGGGCCTACTCTCCTTCCTACGGAAAGCCGCTCTCCGTGCCCCAGGGCGTGATCGGCCTGATGACGCGCTTCGGTATGGACGTTGTGCTGGCCCATCCCAAGGGCTATGAAATCATGTCGGACGTGGAGGAGGTCGCGGCGAAAAACGCGCGCGAGTCCGGCGGCAGCTTCCGGAAGACCAACAGCATGGAGGAGGCCTTCGAGGGCGCCGACATCGTATATCCGAAAAGCTGGGCGCCTTACGCCGCTATGGAAAAGCGCACCGAACTCTACGGGAACAACGACTTTGACGGCATTAAGGCGCTTGAGCGGGAGCTGCTCGCGCAGAACGCGCAGCACCGCGACTGGACGTGCAGCGAAGAGATGATGCGCCGAACGAAGGACGGAAAGGCGCTGTATCTGCACTGCCTGCCCGCGGTTATCACGGGAGTTTCCTGCGAGGCGGGCGAAGTCGCCGAGTCGGTATTCGACCGCTACCGCGCGCCGCTCTACCGGCAGGCAAGCTACAAGCCCTATATCATCGCGGCGATGATTTTCCTTGCCAAGGTCAAATACCCGCAGGCGCGGCTGAGGCAGCTCGAAGGAAGGGGAACCCCCCGCTGGATGAAATAGCGGGCGGTCGGGAGGAAAACCGATGCGTCACAGAATTGTAATCGCGTTAGGCGGTAACGCGCTCGGCGAAACGCTGCCCGAACAGATGGAAGCGGCCCGGTCGACGGCGGCGGCCATCGCCGACCTGATTGAAGCGGGCCACCAGGTCGTCATTACGCACGGGAACGGGCCGCAGGTCGGCATGATCAGCCAGGCGATGACCGAGCTGAGCCGCAATCACCCGCGGCATCCGATGGCGCCGCTTTCCGTCTGCGTGGCCATGAGCCAGGGCTACATCGGCTACGACCTGCAGAACACGCTGCGGGAGGAGCTGCTACGCCGCGGCGCGCCCCGGCCCGTCGCCACAATTATCACACAGGTGGAGGTTAACCCGGACGACCCGGCCTTTTCGCATCCGGTCAAGCCGATCGGCCCCTTCATGTCGGAGGAGGAGGCGAAAGCGTGCGCCGCCCGCGGCAACGACGTGATGGAGGACGCGGGGCGCGGCTGGCGCCGCGTGGTCGCCTCGCCCAAACCGAAGGCCATTGTGGAGATCGAATCCATCCGGGCGCTGCTTGAGGCCGGACAGGTTGTAATCGCCTGCGGCGGCGGGGGCATTCCCGTGACCGCGCAGGAAATCCGCCTGAAGGGCGCGGGGGCTGTGATCGACAAGGATTCCGCGAGCGCGCTCTTGGCGCGGGAGCTTTCCGCCGACTGGCTCATTATTCTGACGGCTGTGGAAAAAGTGGCAATAAACTTTGGAAAGCCGGATCAGAAAAACATAGACCGCATGACCACCGGCGAAGCGGAGGCCTATGCCAAGGAAGGGCAGTTCGCCCCCGGTTCCATGCTTCCAAAGGTGGAGGCGGCGATAGCATTTGCCCGGTCCGCCCCCGGACGGCGGGTGCTCATCACGCTATTGGAGCGCGCGGCCGACGGCATTGCCGGGCTGACGGGCACTGTGATCTGCGACGACCCGGCCTGCTGAAAGGCCGGGGTACGGTCACCGCGGGAGACCGGTTCCCCCGCGGCGCGGAAGGAGGGCAAAGGGATGGAGCGTTCGTTTCTCCTGCGAGGAAACGTGATTTGGAGCGAAACGCCGCGGAAACTCGCGGCGGCGCCGCGCTCTTACGCAGTCTGCCTGGACGGGGTCTCCATGGGCGTATTCCCCGAGATTCCGGAACGCTACCGGAACCTTCCCCTTCTCGACTGCGGGGACAGCCTGATTCTGCCGGGACTTGTCGACCTGCATCTGCACGCGCCGCAGTACCATAACCGGGCGCTCGGCTTAGACCTTGAGCTGCTGGAATGGCTCGGCCGCGTCACCTACCCGGAAGAGACGCGCTTTTCGGATTCCGCTTACGCGGAGCGGGCCTATTCCGATTTCGCGCAGGCGTTGAAGCAAAGCGCCACGACCCGCGCCTGCATTTACGCGACGGTCCACACGGAGGCGACGCGCCGCCTCATGGAGCTTTTGGACGAAACGGGGCTTTGCTGCTTCGTCGGCCGGGTCAACATGGACCGCAACGCGCCGGACAATCTGTGCGAAGCGGACGCCGAAACCGCCCTTCGCGAAACGGAGCGCTGGATTGAAGACACCTTGGGACGGTACCGGAACGTAAAGCCGATTCTGACGCCGCGCTTTCTTCCCGCCTGCTCGGAAAAGCTCCTGGCCGGGTTGGGAGCGCTGCGGGAAAAATACCGCCTGCCCGTGCAGTCCCACCTTTCGGAAAATACCGGAGAGGTGGCCTGGGTGAAACAGCTTGCGCCGGATTCCCAAAGCTATGGACACGCCTACGACCGATTCGGACTTTTCGGTGGGGACTATCCCGCGGTGATGGCCCACTGCGTCCACTCCACGCCGGAGGAAATCGACCTCATGGAGCGGCGCGGGGTGTTTATCGCGCACTGCCCGCAGTCCAACACGAACTTAGGCAGCGGCATCGCGCCGGCCCGCCTGTATCTCGACCGCGGCATTCCCATGGGACTGGGAACCGATATTTCCGGCGGGCACTCCCTATCGGTTTTTCGGACGGCCGAGGAAGCGATATCGGTCTCCAAGCTGCGCCGGCGTCTATTGGACGATTCGCTGCGCCCGCTTACGGCGCCGGAGGCGTTTTATCTCGCAACAAAAGGCGGCGGCGCCTTCTTCGGCAAGGCGGGGTCCTTTGAGGAGGGCTACCGCTTCGACGCCGTTGTGATTGACGACGGGAGGTTGGCCGCGCCCCGGGAGCTCACGCTTTCCGAACGGCTGGAAAAGGTTTTGTTTCTCTCCGAGGACCGGGATATTCGCCTGAAGTATGTCGACGGCCTTTGCGTCTTACAACAGGAGGAGGCGGTTTGAAACGAGCTTCCTCCCCGCCCCGCCGCCCCGGTTTTCCCGCGCTTTAGAGCATCGTTTTCCGGTTGACAAAGCCGAGACCGTATGGTATTATTTCTTGTGCGTCTGAGAAACCGCTTATGACCTGGAGAGATGTCCGAGTGGTTTATGGAGCCGGTCTTGAAAACCGGTGACCCGAAAGGGCCGGGGGTTCGAATCCCTCTCTCTCCGCCAAAATTCCGTTTCCGGAGCGGCGGCGGACGCATTTTTCGTGAAACGACCGGCACGGAGAAGTACCCAAGAGGCCGAAGGGGCTCCCCTGCTAAGGGAGTAGGCGTCTAAACAGCGCGCGAGGGTTCAAATCCCTCCTTCTCCGCCAATACTGAATCAGAGATGATACAAGGTATCATCTCTGATTTTTTATGTCCCAAAGCCTTGCTTATGCAAGGTTTTTCGACAGAAGCGCACGAACGCCGGGAGAGCAATATTGGATACGAATGACATGGCCGCTTTTGAACAGGAACCGGAACAGACGCACAGTCCTCACTTCCGATACGCAATGTATGAACCGGAACATAGACTCTCTCTTCTTGCGGAAGGTGCCTCTATGTGCTACTCTTGGAGCAAGAAATTCTGATTTGTTTCTCAACCAAAGCAACAAAATGCTTGCTACGATTAAAACAATGCACATTGGGGCAATCTGCGATGGATAGAGAATTGATAAATTCCTGCATTGAGTATATCTTAGAACATCTCTGCGACGGACTCACAGTCGGAGCCTTAGCTGAGCATTTTCATTATTCCGAGTCCTATCTCAACCGATGTTTCAAAGAAGCCACAGGCAAGAGCGCCTATGAGTTCATCCTGCGCCTGAAAATGGATCAGAGCGCCGTGGACATCAAACTGAGAAAGGATTTAAGCATAACCGATGTGGGCATCAACTACGGATATAGCGCCTCAAATTACAGCACCGCCTTTAAAAAGCATCATCGGCTATCGCCTGCGCAATTTCGCCAATCCGTAAATGTCAGCGGCATGATAAACCCATACTATCCCCAAGGACATAACGAGTTCACCGATTTTGATCAGTATAACAGCCAAATAAAAATCGGCGAGCTGCCGGACATGCCGGTAATCTATGAACGAGTAGTCGGCAATTACATTGACCTGAAAGACAAGTGGCCGCGATTTCTCACCGTCAACAGTCGCTTCAGGAAGCGCGGCACGCTATACATCGAACGGTTCTATGACGACCCTGCCGTGGCCGACGTGTCGGGCTGTATCTATGACATATGCCTGACCGCAGACAGCATAGGCGAATCGGACAGCACGACCGTGATTCCCGGCGGCAAGTACGCGATCTATCCTTTCGAGGGGCTGATCGAAGATATATTTTGCGCCGTTCAGGGTGTGTTCAGCGTTTGGCTGCCTCGAAGCGGTTATTTNNTGCTATGGATTGAACATTTACCATAATATTGATATCAATGACCGGGTTGTCCGTTTTGACCTGTGCATTCCAGTAGAACGGACTAAATAAGGCAGAAATTCAGAAGTCGCACGGCAGAAATCATGGTATCCTGATCTTGACAGGTACATGGTCGGGAAGGATGATTTATATGTTTGATATCAGGAAACTGCAGGAACAGACAATATTTGAAGCAGTCAAAAGAACATCCGACGCTGAAACAGCTGCTGAAATCGTATATGGTCAGAATGACACGGCAAGAAGCGAAGACGATCCGACCTGGGTTGCGTCGACAATGCGCAGACTGGAAAAACGTTTTGACATCGAGACAGTAAAGCAAATCCGCATGGAGTGTCAATGCGGGTATGGCATGGACGAGAAACTATCTTTGCTTAAGCGGCTAAAGAGCAATGCCTCCAATCTGGAGGAATTCGCATCGACGGACGAAGCGAAAGCCGCCGGATTGTCTTATCGGGACGGTCAACTCTATCTTAAATTTGAGTTCTGCCCATGCCCGATGCTGGCGCAAGTGAAAAAGCTCGGCAGTATGACATGGTGCCAGTGCAGTGCCGGTTACAGCAAGGTGTTATTTGAGAAAGCCTTTCACTGTGACGTGGAAGTGACTATGCTCAAGAGCATCAAGTGCGGGGACGATGTCTGCCTTATGAGAATTGCAGTGCCGGATTGCGTCTGGGAGTAATACTGCTTCCCGTTTGCTAAGTTATCGATTGCGAGACATCGTTCAGTTTCATCTTTTTGGCAAGGCTCAATGTTTCAGGTGATTGGAAAAAGCCGGGCACAAGCAGCAAATAAATATTTGCTTCCATAAAAGATACCGCTCTCAGTATAAACTGAAGGGCGGTATCTTTTTGAGCCACTCTTCTCTGCGAACAGGGCGTAAGTCTCCTTAACGCTTACTCAGATTTGTGCCGGTGACACTGTCCATGGCGCTCATGACTGCATTCTCCCCTCGCGATATCCTTGCCGTGGCAGAACTCTTTGACTTCTTCACTGCAGTTTTGCTTTCTCAAACGGCAAGGCTTCTGTTCGGAAGAAGGGCATTCGCCTGCTTCCGGCCGGCACGCTTCCCTCTCTATGCGGGCTAAAGCCTCGATATCGGCGGCAAGGGCATGAAGGACGTCCCGATTGACGTCATAGTGCATGAAATAGCCTTTTTTCTCACCGATTAAGAGTCCGGCCTCCCGTAATACCTTTAAGTGCTGCGACACAGCTCCTTCGGAAAGTTCCAGCTTCTTTGCCAGCGCCCGGACACAATAATTGTGCCGGAGCAGCAACGACAGTATCTGCATCCTAGTTTCATCGGCAATTGCCTTAAGCAGAAGCATACGCTCCATCCCAAACTACCTTCTTCCTTAATTCAATTTAGTAATCGCTAAATTAATTATAACACGTTTTTCAATTAAGTCAATACTAAATTATTTTGCAGGAAAAGGCCAAGCGAGTATGTCAAAAAAATAATTTTGTCGACAAGGCGAATTATGGTATACTGGGAAATAGCCTAAATGGAAGTAACAGGTCGCTATGAGGGCGACAGGCCGCAAGAGAAAGAAAGACTAAGAAAGGATTCCAAGGGAATGACGATAGAAAGTCGAGTGACAGGCCGCGCCATGGCCATCGCGCTTCTCCTATTTCTCGGTTTCGCAGGTATTGCGGGCCTGAGCGGACCAAAAGCCCATGCCGAAGAGAATCCATCCGATTATACCGTGATATTTGACCCGCAGGGGGGCGAGGTAACCCCCTATGCAAAAACCGTCGCCACCGGCGAAAAATACGGCGAGCTGCCGACGCCGACGCATCCGGGCTATTCATTTCTCGGCTGGTACACAGAGGCCGGCGGCTCCGGTACAGAGATAACGCCAAACACCGACGTACAACTTGAAACAGACTGCACGTTATATGCCTGTTGGGAACCGAATTCCTATACCGTAACATTCGACGCGCTGGACGGAAACGAGGATAAATATTCCAAATCCATCCTCTTTAGCTGGCCCTATGAGGACCTGGCGCCGGCGCCGGTACGCACCGGCTACCTGTTCGGCGGCTGGTGGACGGAGCTGGGCGGCGCCGGCACGGAGGTTACCCCAAATACACAAACGACGATTCCGGCAGACCACACGCTTTATGCCAACTGGATTCCCTATACATATACGATAAACTTTGACATTCAGGGCGGGACCCTTTTATCCGAATCCGATTGGAAGACGGTAACTTATGGGGAAACCTACGGCGCCCTGCCGGAAGTCGAAAGAGAAACCTATTTATTCGGCGGCTGGTGGACGGAACCGGGCGGCGCAGGCACCGAGGTCACCAGTACAACACAGGTTACGATTTTAGACACCCAGACCTTATATGCCAATTGGACACGCCCGAGGGTTACCGTAACCTTCGACTCGCGGGGCGGCAGTGAAGAAGGCACCTTTCTCTATACTTACGGCAAGTCTTATGGCATACTTGGAATTCCCAACTATCCGGGTTACACGTTTATAAACTGGTTTACGGAGCCTGAAGGCGGCATACCGATTAATGCTTACACAATCGTGTCAATACCGAACGACCACACGCTATATGCCCGCTGGACCCCGAATACATACAGGATCAATTTTGACGGGCAGGGCGGCGGAGGGATCCCGGCAACATTAAACCGGCAATTTGACGCGCCATACGGCCCCCTGCCAACGCCGACGCATCAAAATTACACATTTGAAGGCTGGTATACCGCCCCCTCCGGAAGGGACGGCGTTCTCGTTACCGACGATATACTCGTATCAACTCCTTACAACCACTGGCTCTATGCCAGATGGATCGGCAACACCTATACCGTCACCTTGGACCCGCAAGGAGGCGAAGTGACTCCGGCAACCTTATCCCCGCACTATGATGCACCCTACGGAGAACTGCCAACGCCGACGCGTTACAAACATAAATTCAGAGGCTGGTATACCGCCCCCGACGACGGCGGCACACTCGTCACCGCTGAAACCATCGTATCGGAAACGGACGACCATATTCTATATGCCAGGTGGGCGCCGGCCGATATCACCGTAACCTTCGACACACAGGGCGGTGAAATGAGCCCGACTGTCCTATACTGCATTTTGGGCGAAGAATACGGAGCGCTGCCTGAACCGACGCGTACCGGATATGAATTCTTTGCCTGGTATACGCACTCTGCCCTCGGAAACAAATACATCAGCTACCGGTATATAGTAGAAATCCCGGAAGACCATACGTTATACGCTCATTGGGTGCGTATTGTTTATGTCATCACCTTCGATACCCGGGGCGGTTCTATTAAATACGGTGACAGCGCGACAAAATACGTTTCACACGGCAACACTTACCAGTCGCTGCCATACTGCGAAAAAGACTCTTACAGATTTGAAGGATGGTGGACGGAACCGAACGGCCAAGGCACACGGGTAAATAGCGATATGCGGCCAACGGCAAACCAGACTCTATACGCTCACTGGACATACGATTATTATGACGACCCCGGTTCTCCCTA
>DCTG01000211.1 GCA_002329245.1 Clostridiales bacterium UBA1446 | reverse complement strand
AATCGCGGGCGGCGCCGAGTCCATGTCCAACGGCGTTTTCTATCTGACCAACGCCCGTCACGGTCTGGGAACCGGCAACGTCGAGTTCAAGGATGCCGTAACCGAGGGTCAGTTCCAGTGCCAGCCCAACGAGATCTACGGCCGCTTCAACATGGGCATGACCGCAGAAAACGTTGCCGAAATGATGAAAATTTCCCGCGAGGATCAGGATAAGCTCGCTCTCATGTCCCAGCAGCGCGCTTCCGCGGCGATCAAAGCCGGCAAGTTCAAGGATGAGATCGTCCCGGTAACCGTACCCCAGGGCAAGAAAAAGGATCCCATTATTTTTGATACCGACGAGTTTGTCCGCCACGACGCCACCTTGGAAGCCCTTGCGAAGCTGAAGCCCGTCTTCCGCGAAGGCGGCACCGTTACCGCCGGCAACTCCTCCGGACGAAACGACGCCGCGGCCGTTGTTCTGATGATGACGGCGGAGAAGGCCAAGGAACTGGGCCTTAAGCCCATCTGCAGGATCATCGGAATCGGTCTGTCCGGCGTGGATCCGCGCTACATGGGTCTGGGACCCGTTGAAGCGGCTCCCAAGGCGCTGAAGATGGCCGGCCTCACGGTGAACGATATGTCCGTCATCGAGCTCAACGAAGCGTTTGCCGCGCAGGCATTGGGCGTCATCCGGCAGCTTGGCTGGGAAGACAAGATGGACATCATCAACCCCAACGGCTCCGGCATCTCCTTGGGCCATCCGATCGGCTGCACCGGCTGCCGCATCCTTGTCACCCTCATGTACGAGCTGCGCCGCCGCAACGCGCAGTTCGGTCTCGCGACACTCTGCATCGGCGGCGGCATGGGCCAGGCTACCGTAATCGAAATGCTGTAATTCGGTCTGCACCCGTCGAAAAGACGAGAAGCATATAAATGGAAAGGAAGTTTTTTATGGCTATCAAGCTGATCAAGAAGGATGAAGGCACCGTATATCAAGCGCCCAATCACTTTGGCTTCTGGGGAATCAAGAAGGTTACCGAAGCCGAGGGCAGCAAGAATCTGGTTGTTTCCATCTCGGAGTTCCATCCCAACGGCGGCGCGACCATGAGCTCTTCCCCGAAGGATCGCGTCTATATCTGCATGCGCGGCGCCTTCAACGTTCACGACGAGGCCGGAACGACCTTTGCTCTCACCCCCGGCGATATGGTGTATATCCCCGCCAACGAGAAGCGCGACATGGAAGTCGTAGGCACCGAAGCGTGCCGCGTCATGGTTTTGATGTGCTCGCCTGAATAAAAGCCATATAATAAGCTCGGACCGACACGTTCCATCAGGCGCCGCCGGACATCCGGCGGCGCCTGCGCTTGCTAAGAGCGCAGGTGAAATAAATTTGTTCGTTTCGGACGCTCCGGAAACCGGGAATAACCTTCCTTTCGTCCTTTTTTCCGCTTGACTGCCGGAAATCGGCATGATATAATCTCAATCTGCGCAGATATGCCTATCTCGATCTGCGCGGATATGCCTATCTTGTTGGGTGACAGGGGGCGTAACTATGCTGGAAAGACTGAAGACCGGTCCGAAGGTTGTCGGCATCAAGCAGGTGCTGCGCGCTTTGCAGGAGGAAAAAGCCCTTTGCGTCTTTGTGGCGCAGGACGCGGAAGAGCGCGTCGTTCGTCCCGTGAAGGCGCTTTGCACGGAGCGGAATGTTCCGCTGGAAACGGCTTCATCGATGACTGCGCTCGGCTCCGCCTGCGGGATTTCGGTGGGATCGGCCGCCGCCGCGCTGCTGCGGTGACCGCTTTCAGGCCCCCCGAGTTAAAAGTTGCTTTTAAACGGAATACCGAAACGGTCTTCTGTTTAAAATAAAGTTTTACGGAAAGGAGGAAAAACATGCCCACATTTAATCAGCTGGTTCGCAAGGGAAGAGAGCAGGTGACTTACAAGTCCAACGCTCCGGCCATGCAGAAGGGCCTCAACACCCTGCGCAACAGCGAAACGGATCTGCCTTCTCCCCAGAAGCGCGGCGTCTGCACGGCGGTGCGTACCTCTACGCCGAAAAAGCCCAATTCCGCGCTGCGGAAAATCGCGCGCGTGCGGCTTACCAACGGCTATGAAGTCACCGCGTATATCCCCGGCGTCGGACACAACCTGCAGGAGCACTCCGTCGTCATGATTCGCGGCGGCCGCGTCAAGGATCTGCCGGGCGTCCGCTACCATATCATCCGCGGCACATTGGATACCCAAGGTGTCTCCGGACGGATGCAGGCGCGGTCCAAGTATGGCGCCAAGCGGCCCAAGGCCGGCGCCAAGACAGCAGGAAAGAAGTAACCAAACCGAATACGGCGCATCGCGGGGCTTACGTCCCGCAGCCCTGTAGATATATATCCGATATATAGCTTCAGGGCACAAACGGAAGCAGGCACGCTTTCGAGTACCTATGAAATCATACTGTGAAGGAGGGAAGCAACGTGCCCAGAAGAGGGAAAGTTCCTCAGCGCGAAATATTGCCCGATCCGATCTATAAGTCCGTACTTGTTACGAAACTGATTAACAGCATCATGATCGACGGCAAAAAAGGCGTGGCTCAAAAGGTCGTCTACGGTGCCTTCGACATCGTGGAGAAGAAGACCGGTAAAAATCCCTTAGACGTGTTTACAACGGCAATGGAAAACGTCATGCCGGCTCTGGAAGTGAAGGCCCGCCGCGTCGGCGGCGCCACCTATCAGGTGCCGATCGAAGTCCGGCCCGAGCGCCGGCAAACCCTTGGCCTGCGGTGGCTTACTAACTATGCGGGCAATCGCGGCGAGAAAACAATGAAGGAAAAGCTCGCAGGCGAAATCATGGACGCGGCCAACAACGTGGGCAGCGCGGTGAAAAAGCGCGAAGACACCCATAAGATGGCTGAAGCCAACAAGGCGTTTGCACACTATCGCTGGTAATGGATTCACGCCTTTCCGCCCCCATTTTTTCCGCGGACGGGCTTGGCAGCCCGGCGTGAGTACAGAGTAGGAGAATCAAATGCCAAGGCAGGTATCATTAGAGAAAACAAGAAATATTGGAATCATGGCCCACATCGACGCGGGCAAGACCACGACGACCGAACGCATCCTGTTCTTTACCGGCGTCAACCACAAGTTGGGCGAAGTGCACGACGGTGCCGCCACCATGGACTGGATGGAACAGGAAC
>DCTG01000230.1 GCA_002329245.1 Clostridiales bacterium UBA1446 | reverse complement strand
GCGCGGGGACGCGCCGCATGGCAAACTATCATAGCCTTCGGCAATGATAGAAATCCGCAAGCGGATAGTATACCGCATGTGCCCCTCTTGGGATACACGCTAATAATAAAAGCCGCGGCGCGGGGACGCGCCGCATGCTGATAGATCCGCCTGAAAAGGCGAAAGAGTGAGAAAGGGTGGATGGATTTGAAGTGTCCGTTCTGTTCCTATCCGGACAGTAAGGTTGTGGACTCCAGACCAGCCGAGGAAGGCGCCAGTATCCGCAGGAGGAGAGAGTGCCTGAGCTGCCAGAAACGATTTACGACCTATGAAACCATGGAGAGCCTGCCTTTGGTCGTGATTAAAAAGGACGGCAGCCGGCAGGCCTTTGATAAACGAAAGGTTTTAAACGGGATGCTGCGCGCATGCGAAAAGCGGCCTGTTTCTCTTGCCGTTTTGGAACAAAAGGCGGACGAGATCGAACAGATGCTTCAGAACTCTTTGGAACGGGAGATTCCAAGCGTCGCAATCGGCGAACAGGTGATGGAAAAACTGCGGGAAGTGGACGAAGTAGCCTATGTCCGCTTTGCCTCCGTCTACCGTCAGTTCAAGGATATCAATACCTTCATGGTGGAGCTGAACAAACTGCTTGGAGAGAAGTAACCGTTTTTCGCCTTATAACAGATTTTTGAGTCTGAACTGTTCCATTTCATACAGCAGCTTGATTTTCGCGATCAGAACCGCGTTGGCGGCGGCGTATTCGCCGCCGCTTTCTTTATTTTGAATATAGCTGAGCACTTCTTCAAACGAGACTTCCACCTCGTCCGTATCATTGTGCCGCAGGACAACGTGGAAATAGGGCGACCATGATTCCCATTGACTTTTCGCCTGGTTGGTCTGCTTTATTACGGTGTCCCAGTCTCCGGCGGCGGCAGACTGCTGCGCGATCCTCAGCGGTTCCACCAGCGCATTGACCCGGTGGCTTAAGATTTTCGCGTTGATTAGTGTGGCGGCCGCAATGAAGATAAGAATGCCGCACGCAATCCACAGGCGTTTTATTGCCCATTCATCTCCTTTTTGGCAAAATAGATGCGCTGCGCGGAATCCACGGTCATGAGAAACACATCTTTAATGGAGGATACTCCGCGGGCATTGAGCTGTGTGTAGACCCAGTTAAGATCCAAACCGGCGGCGTGCAGGTTCCGNNGATGACGGACGGAAGATCGCTTCCGCCGGGGGAAAGATTCATCTGCTCGGCGGTGACCGGCTGGGCGGCGGGGAACAGGATGGTGGAAAGCCTGCCGTTTGTCTCAAGGATGCCGTACCGGACGGAAGCAATGTCCACAATGCCGTTGAGACGCAGCTCTTCGTTCAGCTCGTCCAAGGTCAGGCGGTTTTTCCGCATCTCCCGCTGCTGCAGAACCCCGTCGTGAATCACGATGCTTGGACGGCCGCACACAAGGGCGCGGAACCGGATGCTTTTCATCGTGAGGACCGAAAGGATCATGGTGATGCATAAAAGCGTCAGGATGGGAATGGCGCCGAACAGGAGCGGTATGCCGAAATCCTGCATGGGGACCGCGGCGAGGTCGGAAATCAGCAGCGCGAGCACGAGTTCGGACGGCTCCAGCTCGCCGACCTGCCGCTTTCCCATGAGACGGATTCCGATGATGATGAGCAGATAGAGAATAATGGTACGGAAAAAGGCAATTGCCATTTGCTTTTCCCTCCCCGTTTTTATACAGTATTGCCCTTTGGAGCCGCGCTATTCCAGCCGTTTTCAGCAGCCTATATAAACTTGTCTCAGACCCTGACAAGCAGTCGAATGCATCTTGCGTTTTGCCTGTGAATAAGATATAATTTTCTGAAAATCCAGCCTTATGGACAAGGAAAGGGGTGTGATTGTCTTGCGGGCGGAGCTGATCTTGGAAAACGGCGCGCGGTTTATCGGGGAAAGCATCGGAGGAACCGAAGACCGCATCTGTGAAATGGTGTTCAACACTTCCATGACGGGTTATCAGGAAATATTGACGGATCCGTCGTACGCCGGGCAGGGAGTGGTGATGACATATCCGCTGATTGGGAATTACGGAGTCAATCGGGAAGACGAGGAATCCAGACGGCCCTGGGCGGAAGCGTTTGTTGTCCGTTCCCTTTCAGGCCGGGGAAACAATTTCCGCCGGGAGGGCGATCTGGACGCGTATCTGAAAGAACATAATATCACCGGGATGCAGGGCATCGATACCCGTGCGCTGACCCGGATTCTCCGCAGTCCGGGAACCATGAACGGTATCATTACCTGTGCGGAGTCTTTTTGTATGGAGGAAACATTGGCAAAGGTCCGCGCCTACCGGGTAAAAGACACGGTGGAGGCTGTGACCGTGCGGGAGAAAAAGGTGTACGAGGGACCGGGTAAAAATGTCGCGCTCATCGACTACGGGACGAAGGAAAACCTGGTGCGCTGCCTCCTTCCGCGGGGATGCGCCGTGACGGTGTTTCCCGCCGCCACCAAAGCGGAAGAGATTATACGCGGCGGGTATGACGGCGTTTTGCTGTCCAACGGCCCCGGTGATCCCGCGGACTGCGTGGAAATCATTGAAGAAGTCAAAAAACTCTATGCCTCCGACCTTCCGATTTTCGCCGTCTGCTTGGGGCACCAGCTCATGGCGCTGGCAACGGGACCAAAAACGGAAAAACTCCGATACGGTCACCGGGGAGGCAATCATCCCGTACGGGATATGCAGGCCGGCCGGGTTTTCATCACGTCGCAGAACCACGGCTATGTGGTAAAAGGCGAGACGGTGGATCCCCGGATTGCCGAAATCAGCCACGTGAACGTTANNGGCCTTGTTTATAAAGAGAAAAATATCTTTACGGTTCAGTTCCACCCGGAAGCTTCCCCCGGTCCCATGGACACCGCGTACCTGTTCGACCGTTTTGTCGCGCGCATGGGAGGTGGAGCAGATGCCTAAGAACCGGGATATTAAAAAAGTTCTCATGATCGGGTCCGGCCCCATTGTCATCGGGCAGGCGGCGGA
>DCTG01000190.1 GCA_002329245.1 Clostridiales bacterium UBA1446 | reverse complement strand
GCGCTTTTTGATGGGATTTCTCTTTCCCGCAGTTTAATAGGATTTCTTTTTCTCGGATGAGGTTTCTCTTTTCTGCCGCTCCTCTTTTCAAGGCTCCCATAGAGGAGAGCCGGCGCGAAGCGCCTGAGGGGTACGCGGATAGGAATAGTTGATAAAAGCATGCGAAAGGAGAAGGATACGCGATGCGAAAGCTTTTTCTCGTCACGACGGCCTTTGCCGTGTCGGTGTTTTTCGCCCAGTACCTTCTCCCGCGAACCTGTTTGCTTCCCTTGGCGCTTGTTTTCGCAATTCTCTTTACCGCGGTTTGCTTTTTGAAGGGAGAGCGCCGCCTGCCCCTTTTGCTTCTATTGGCGGGCCTGTGTTCCGGTCTCCTCTGGTGCCGGGGCTACGCCGCCCTTTTCTTTGCTCCGGCGGAAGCGCTGGACGGCAAAACGGCGCCGGTTACGGCTCTGGTGCTGGATTACCCGGAAAAAGCGAAATACGGAAGCGTTGTGGAGGTAAGGATTCAGCAGGGTTTTTCCGGGGTGCGCGCTCTCCTGTATACGGACGACGAGGATATTGACCTGAAACCCGGGGACAGGATTTCGTATCGCGCGCGCTTTCAGCTGGCGGACCGGGTCGGAGGGGAAGCGGTTCGCTACCATACCGCAAAAGGTGTTTTTCTCCTTTCCTATCTCCGGGGAGCGTTGGAGGTTGCGGCGGAAACGGGCGTAAACCTGCGCTTTCTTCCGGCGCGCCTGGCCCGCGCGCTCAAAGCGACGTTGGAAACCCTGTTTCCTCCGGAAGAGGCCGCCTTTCTCAAAGCGCTGACCCTCGGGGACCGTTCCGGCTTTTCCGATTCCTTTCAGGCGGCGCTCTCCCGGAGCGGGCTTTCCCATACGGTGGCCGTTTCCGGCATGCACGTTTCGATCTTGGCCGGGGTAATCCAGCGCCTGTTTGGGAACCGGAGGCGCGCCGCGCTTCTCACGGTTTTTCCGGTGCTCTTTTTTATGCTGATGGCGGGCTGCACGCCTTCCGTGGTCCGGGCGGGTATCATGCAGCTTCTTTTGCTTTTCGCGCCGCTTACGGGCCGGGAGGAAGACCCGCCGACCGCCTTGAGCTTTGCGCTTTTTGTGATTCTGCTTCAGAACCCCTTCAGCATCGGAAGCGCCGGCCTGCAGCTTTCCTTCGGGTCCATGGCGGGCATTTTGCTGTTTACCGGAAAACTGTACGACTGGCTGGACGCAAGAATCCCCGGCGGCCGCTTACAAAACGGCCGCAAAGGGAAGCGGAACTTCGCCCTGCGGTTTCTTATGGCCGCGCTGTCGAGCACCTTAGGCGCTCTGGTTTTCACCACGCCGCTCACCGTCTTTTANNACCTGCTGACTCTCTGGGCGGTGTCCCTCGCGTTTTCGGGCGGCCTTCTGGCGGGGACAATCGGTTTGATCTGGCTGCCGCTTGGGCGTCTGTTTGCTCTTCCGGTCATCCCTATCGGCTGGTACCTGACAAAGATCGTCCCGCTGCTGTCCAGGCCGTCTTTCGCGGCGGTTACAACGCATAACGGGATGATCCGCCTCTGGCTCGTATTCTCTTATCTTCTTCTGATTATCTGGCTGTCGTCGCCCGGCGGAAAAAAACGGCCGGTGCTCCCGGCCGCCGCCTGTATCATCGGTCTTTGCGCCGCGTTGCTTTTTCCGGCCGTCCGGGTCGGAGCCGCCGGATTGACGGTTGCGGTGCTTAACGTGGGGCAGGGGCAGTGCGTCGTGCTGCAGAGCCCCAAAAGCACCGTTTTGGTGGATTGCGGAGGAACGGACGCGGGCGATGTCGCGGCCGACTACATACAAAGCACCGGACGGAAGCGTGTGGATCTTCTCGTTCTGACCCATTATCACGAGGATCACGCAAACGGCCTTCCCTCTCTTTTTTCCCGGCTGGATATTTCCGCCGCGGCCGTTCCCGATACGGAGGAAGAAAGCCCGCGGCGCGCGCAGCTTCTTGAACTTGCCGCAAAGCAGGGAACAATCGTTTACTGGATTGAGAAGGACAGCGTTTTTTCCATGGAAAACTATTTATTTACCCTCTTTGCTCCCTTAGGGAGCGGAGGCGGCAACGAGGAAGGTCTTGCCGTTTTGGCAAGCGCGGGGAAGTTCGACGTACTCATTACGGGAGACATGAATTCCTTTGTGGAACGGATGTTGGTGAAATATAAAACCCTGCCGGACGGGGAGGTGCTTGTCGCCGGGCACCACGGTTCTCGCTATGCCACCTCGCAGGAGCTGCTTGAAGCAATGAAGCCGGAGGTCGCCGTCATCTCGGCGGGATACAACCGCTTCGGGCATCCCGCGCCGGATACGCTCGAGCGTCTTGCGGGGGAAGGGATCGAGGTGTTCCGGACCGATACCATGGGCACGGTGGTAATCCGGGCGAACTAAAACAACAGGTCGGTTCATTTGTCTTAACAGAAGGCCGCCCTTTCGCAATATTCGCAAACTCCGCTTGCGACCGTATGCGGAAATTGCCATGGTTTTGCTCTCCATGAAACTCTTCCGGGCAAAACAAACGCCGCGGGGAATCTCCCCGCGGCGTTTTTGTTTTCTCAGATATTCTGATCATCAGGTATTCTTGATGATGACGCTCTCCGCCACGTTGGCGGCGTGCTCGCTGGAGTCGCAGCAGCGCTCCATGTAGCGGAACGTCTCCGTCCAGGCGATAATCTCCACCGGGCTTGCGCAGGAGGTGTACAGGTTGCGCAGCGCCTTTGTATAAAGATCGTCTCCCAAGTTTTCCAGGCGGTTGGCTTCGATAATCTGCTTGGTTATCTTTTCGGATTTCCGGAAGGCGCGGAATTCCTCCATGATAAGGCGCAGGTTTTCGCAGCAGGAGACAATCAGGGCGGCAAACTCATATGCTTCCGGCCGTATGGAGGTGATGTTGAACATATAAAGCCGCAGAAGGATGTCCTCGATGTTGTCCGTTACCTCGTCCAATTCCTGCGACAGGCTCAGAATGTCCTCCCGTTCGATGGGCGAGATGAAATCGCGGGCGAGCTGGCGGATCAGCTTGTGTTTTTCCACGTCGGCCGCGTGTTCGAATTTGTGCATTTCGGGAATCAGATCGGGAAGGGTTTCCGGGTGGTAGTCGGATATAATGGTCTGCAGCTGCTTCGCCGCCTCGCAGGAACATTCGGCCATTTTGCAGAAAATGTCAAAATAATCGCTGGAATTTTTCTTTATCATCCTTTGTTTCGCTCCTACATCACATCAATTTTACAAACCACAGGATAGCATATCCGCACCCAAGATGCAATTTATTTTCTTTCAAAAGGCGGAAGATCGGAAGCGGAAGGGCAAATTTGCACCCGGTAGCGCTTTAACCAGTAGCTCATCTGCAAAAAGTAAGCGATGGTCTGCGGCACCGTCATAAGCTGCCCGTACCAGGGAGTCTGAAGGGTGGAGGCGGTAAGCTCCCGCAGCCGCTTCCGGCTGACCAGATCGAAAAGCGGATCGTTCGGGCAGCAGAGAAGTTCGTTTAAACGCTCCTTGACGGCGGTGAAATAGGCGGGGTTATGGGTTTTAGGATACGGATTTTTCTTCCGCCAGAGCACCGACTCGGGCAGAAGGTCGCAGGCGGCTTCCCGCAGGAGCCCTTTTTCAAAGCCGTTGTGATTTTTAATCGGCCAGGGCACGCCGTACAGGTACTCGGCAATCCGGTGGTCGCAGAAGGGGACGCGCACCTCGAGGCCGGAGTACATGCTCATCCTGTCCTTCCGGTCCAATAAGGTCTGCATAAACCAGTACAGGTTTATATGGCTCATCACCTTTGCCTGCCGCTCCTCGATGGAATCCGTCAGGCTCACATCCGCTCCAGCCGCCGAAACGCGGTATTTTTCGCCGACAAAGTCCTCGGCGTTTACCTCCCGCGCAATTTCCTCCCGGAGAAAAGAAGCGCGGTAAAGGGCGGACTGCGCCCAGGGGAAGCCCTTGGAAGCGCGAACCGTCTTATCCCGAAACCAGGGGTAGCCGCCGAAAATTTCGTCCGCGCATTCTCCGGAGAGGGCGACCGTGCACTGTTTTTTGATTTCCCTGCAAAAGAGCAGAAGGGAGGCGTCCACATCGGCCATACCCGGCAAGTCTCTGGCCTCCACCGCTTCAAACAGGGCGTCGACCAAAGCCTCCGTGCCGATGGTAATCCGGTGGTTGTCGCAGTCTAAATATCGCTTCATGGCCTCAATGTACCCCGTGTCGCTGTCCGGCTGAAACCTGCTCGGCTGAAAGAACTTCTCGTTGTCTTCGTAAAACACGCTGAAGGTGGTAAGCCGCTCGCCCCGTTCTCTGAGATGCGCCGCCGCCACCGAAGAAATCAGGCTGGAATCGAGACCGCCGGAGAGAAGGGTGCAGATCGGCACGTCGGAGACAAGCTGACGCCGGATGGCGTCCTCCACCAGGGCGCGCACCTTTGCCGCGGTAATCTGGAAGGAGTCTTCGTGAACCCGGTCGGCAACGCGCCAGTAGGGCCAGATTTGGAGCCCGTCCCGCGATAGAAACCCGCAGGAGGCGGGGAGCAGCTCATGGATTCCCCGGAATACGCCGCAGCCGGGCGTTCTGCCCGGGCCGAGCAGCAAAAGTTCCAAAATTCCGTTCCGGTCGATCTCCGCCTTGGCCTGCGGGTGGAGGAGGATGGTTTTCAGTTCCGAGGCGAAGACGAAGCATCCGCCGATCCAGGCGTAGAAGAAGGGCTTCACGCCCATCCGGTCCCGCGCGATGAAAAGACGCTGCGTTTTCGCGTCCCAAATGGCAAACGCGAAGATGCCGTTAAGGCGCGCAACGCACCCTTCTTCCCAGGCCAGATACGCCTTGAGCAAAACCTCGGTGTCGGAATGGCCGGAAAACTCGTAACCAAGCTGCTGCAGTTCCCGGCGGATCTCCTCGGTGTTGTAGAGCTCCCCGTTGTACACAAGCGTGATTTCATATCCGTCCCGCAGGGCCGTCATCGGCTGCCTGCCGTGTTCAATGTCGATCACGCTAAGCCGGGCGTGCAGCAGCGCCGCGTGGCCCGCGCGGTGCATGCCGTTTTGATCAGGCCCCCTGCGCGACATGGAGTCGAGCATCGCCCGATAATACTCGTCGTCCTTCGTTTCCTGCGTTCTCGCATAGTCGATTTCGCCGCCAATGGCGCACATATGACCACCTCGCAAAAAATGGATGTTCCCCCGGGGAACATCTTTGTTCCTTCCATTGTATGAAGAACGGGAAGGAACGTGACGAAGGGCGCCTTAAATCATGTGTTTTTTCGCTTATGAGCAAAATATGAAATTTTTTTCCGGATATGCGAAGAGAGGGGCGAGCGCCCCTCTCTTCGCATCTATCAAAACCACCGCCTTTTTTCTCGAGGTGTACGGACAGGCTGCCTCTGATCACACTCAACCAAAATGATGTCCTCACCGAACCGCTTGACGCTGTCCCAGGGAAAGCAGTAGTCTTCTCCCCGGCCGAACAGGCCGAAAAAGCGGGCCGGACCCGGCACAATCAGGGAGATGACCCGCCCGTTTACCAGGTCGACTTCCGCGTCCCCGACATAGCCGAACCGGGCCCCGTCGCTGATATTGATAATCTCCTTATAGCGCAGGTCGGTGATTCTGCACTGCATCGGCTCTCCCTCCATTCACCATCGCGCGCCATCGTTAGCCGCCTACCGATATATATGAAGGGGGCCGCCAGTCCTATGCGGCGGTTGTTTCAGCCCTGCAGGCTCTTTTTCAGCTGTAATATCGCGTTCTTTTCCAGACGGGAGACCTGCGCTTGGGAAATCCCCACTTCCGCGGATACCTCCATCTGGGTTTTTCCCTCNNCGTCCGTGTTTTTCCCGTCCTTCACCTGGTCCATGACGCAGATCGTGTCCCCGCCGTCGGAATACATGGGCTCATAAAGAGAAACCGGATCGATGATGGCGTCCATGGCGAATACCACATCCTCCCGCTTCAAATCGAGTTCTTTCGCGATTTCCTCCACCGTCGGCTCCCGCTGGTTCCGCGTGACTAAGTT
This sequence comes from Clostridiales bacterium UBA1446, assembly GCA_002329245.1. GTDB lineage: Bacteria > Bacillota > Clostridia > Oscillospirales > Oscillospiraceae > UBA1446. The sequence continues at coordinate 1,109 of DCTG01000190.1, read as the reverse complement.
TTCCTTTACCTGCATGACCCGGTAGGCCGTGTCCCGCATGGAGCGGGAAACGCGCACCGCGCTGTTGTCGCGCAGGTAGCGCCGGANNATCATGGGCACCCCGTAGGTGGAAAATCTGACGTTCAGACTCACGTCGAAATTGTCGATGGCTTTGATCAGTCCGATGCAGCCGACCTGGAACAGGTCGTCCACGTTCTCTCCCCGGTTCGCGAATTTCTGTATGACGGAAAGCACCAGCCGCAGATTGCCGGCTATCAGTTCTTCGCGCGCCTTTTGATCGCCCTCCTTTGTCCGTCGAAGGAGCTCCACGGTTTCCTCGTTTTTGAGCACCTTCAGTTTCGAAGTGTTTACGCCGCAGATTTCCACCTTGCCCTGCATCTATGAAAACCTCCCCGGCAGTACTGTAACTTCAGTATTGCCGGGGAGGGGGGCTTTCATGCAGGCGCGCGTCCAAGATTTATCCTTATTTTTTCCTGAGAGGGGCGGCGGAAATTTTTATTGCGGCGGGGGAGAACCGCCCGGCATAAGCTGTCGTTTCCGCCTCAGGAAAAGACTTCGGTCCGAACCGTAGGGTAAGGAGGAGCCGCGGGCTGCGGATCGCGTCACAGCCCGCGGCCAAAGGAAGGAGCATGTAAAGGAATTAGAAATAAAAAAATCTCTGCTCGGTCGAAAAGCAGAGAACGGTACCCATCGAAGAAGGGTATCCTGATTCGCTCCTTTTCAACAGGGGAAGGCAGGTCCGTTTCCGGGCATACCCTGTGAACGAAACGGCGTTTGGTATCGTTCAGGCCGCGGGGCCGTGGCGTTTCCGCTTTAGGCTATCCGGGCTCAGAGAGAATGCAGTGTTTAATTGTTGATTCTAAGATAGCACATCCGCCCGCGTTTGTAAAGCATATATTATATAAAATTTAAAATAATTTAATGGCGCGCCGCACCGGGCGGATTTCGCCCGGCGCGGCAAAGATTCATACCTTGGGAAGACAGTCGAAGCCTTTTTGCAGGTCTTCGTCAGTAGGGATATAGTCATGCATTTTCCCGGTGTTAAAGTCGGTGTAGGCGGCCATATCGAAGTAGCCGGTGCCGGAAAGGCAGAACAGGATGGTCTTCTT
>DCTG01000144.1 GCA_002329245.1 Clostridiales bacterium UBA1446 | reverse complement strand
AGCGGGAAAGGATTTTGCCGAGGCGGAGCGTCTGCTGAAGCTGGGGATCCGGATTCTGGACGGCTTTCCCCGGACAGGCAAAAAGGAAGCTTTTTCCGGCGGAAAGTATCTTGCGGTGTTGGCGGCGGAGCTGACCGGAAATCCCCACGCCTTTGACGACGGCGCCAGGGATGGAACGTATCTGGAGCTTTTGGTGAAATGGTATGTTCGGGAAATAGCAGGGGAGGCCGAAGAATCCGAAGGAGAATTTCCTGCCCTTGAAAGACAGAAACGCTATCTCCGGGCGGGGATTCTCCGGGACGACGTTTCCAACTACACGCTGGCAGCAGGCATTCTTGCCCGGAACAGGGAAGGAAAGCCGCACCGGGGGATGGCAGGTTTTTTGGCGGAGGGAGAACCGGTACAGATTGCTCTTTCCTCTGTGGCAAGGTGGAGTTTCGCGAAATGCCTGGGAAATCGTCTCTATATTGTGGAAAACCCGTCGGTTTACGCGATTTTATGTGGAGTATGGAAGCGGGACTGCGGCCTGATGTGCATGAACGGGCAGCCCCGTTTAAGCGCTTTGTTACTTTTAGACCTTCTGGCAAAGGCAAAAACAGAGGTCTGGTACGCCGGAGATTTTGACCCGGAGGGACTGCTGATTGCCCAGAAACTGAAAAGGTATTATTCCGGCAGCTTTCATTTCTGGCATATGTCTTCAGCCGATTACCGCGCAAGCCTGTCCGGGGAGAAAATTACGCCAAGACGACTGAAGATTCTGGACGGTATTGCGGACGAGGAATTAAGGGAAACGGCGTTGGCAGTAAAAGCGGCGGGACGCGCCGGATACCAGGAAAGACTGTGGGCGGCGTATGCGCGGGATTTAGCGGAAGCAGGACGTAAGCAGACCAGGAAAGAGGTGAGACAATGCCCTTACGGATTGTCAGAAACGATATTACGAAAATGAAGGTAGACGCGATTGTCAACGCGGCGAACCGCCGGCTGGCGGGCGGCGGAGGTGTGGACGGCTGTATTCACCGGGCCGCGGGGCCGATGCTTTTGGAGGAGTGCAGGAAGCTGGGAGGGTGCGAGACAGGCAGCGCCAAGGTCACCGGAGCGTACCGACTGCCCTGCAGATATGTGATTCACGCGGTGGGCCCCCGCTGGATTGACGGCAGGCATGGGGAGCGTGAGGCTCTCGTCTCCTGTTACCGCACAGCCCTTGCCCTGGCAAAGGAGAGAAACTGCGGGACCGTGGCCTTTCCCCTGATTTCCTCCGGGATCTACGGTTATCCGAAGGATCAGGCTCTCAGGACAGCCATTGATACCATCGGCGCCTTTCTGATGGAAAATGAGATGACCGTTTATCTTGTTATCTTTGACCGGAAGGCGTATCAGATCAGCAGCAAGCTGTTCGCGGACATCACCGCGTACATTGATGACAACTACGCGGACGAGCGGACGGATAGGGCCTCAGAACGCCGCCGTCTGGCGCAGATGTCTCTGACAGAAGACTTGCCGCCGCTTGCCGTACCCACAGGTATGCCTCTGGCTGCGTCCGCGCCTTCCAAAGCAGGAACCCTGGAGGATATGCTGAAGCAGATGGACGAGAGCTTTTCGGAAATGCTCCTGCGCAAGATTCAGGAAAAAGGGATGACGGACGTCCAGTGTTACAAGAAGGCGAACATCGACCGGAAGCTGTTTTCAAAAATCCGGAGCGATAAACTCTATAAACCAAGCAAGCCCACGGTCATCGCCTTTGCCATCGCCCTTGAGCTTTCGCTGGACGAGACGAAGGATTTGCTGATGAAAGCCGGATTTGCCCTTTCCCATTCCAGTAAGTTTGACATGATTATCGAGTATTTTATTCAGAACGGAAAGTATAATGTATTTGAAATCAACGAGGCGCTGTTTGCCTTTGACCAAAGCCTGCTGGGCGGGTGACAGCCGTTTTGCTTTTGGCGATGGAATGTTGGCATTCCGGAATCCTTTTCGCGCGGCCTTGCGCGGACCTGGATGAACGGATACGAAAAAGTCGCTTGGAAAGCGACCAAACAACCGGGAATTTTTCATATAATAGGCCTTGTAAAGACGAAGCAGTGATTTGTACAAGGAGGAATTACTATGAAAAAGAACCTGACAGAAATTGTATTTATTCTTGACCGCAGCGGCTCCATGTGCGGCCTGGAGGCGGATACCATCGGCGGCTTTAATTCCATGCTGGAGAAACAGAAGCGAAAAGAGGGAGAGGCATTGATTTCCACGATTCTATTCAACAATGACTGCAAGGTGCTTCATGACCGCGCTAAGCTCCGGAATGTCCGGCCGATGACCAGAGACGACTACATAGCGGCAGGCTGTACGGCGCTGCTGGACGCCGTGGGCAGGGCGATTCATCATATCGGGAACGTTCACAAGTACGCGAGGCCGGAAGACGTGCCGGAGCATACCATGTTTGTAATCACCACAGACGGCATGGAAAACGCCAGCCGCCGCTACACCGCGGAGAAGGTTCGGAAGATGATCCGGCGTCAGAGAGAAAGATACGGATGGGAGTTTCTGTTTCTCGGCGCGAACATTGACGCGGAGAATACGGCGGAAGCGTTCGGAATCAGCCGGGACAGGGCGGTAAATTATCACTCGGACAGAGAGGGAACGAAGCTGAACTATGAAGTGCTTGGAGAGGCTATCTCGGCTGTCCGGAGCAGCGCGGCGCTGG
>DCTG01000189.1 GCA_002329245.1 Clostridiales bacterium UBA1446 | reverse complement strand
GCCGACCCAGGCTGCGGATTCTGGGGAGGAGGAACGCGTTGACAAGTGCGGGGTGCCTCCCTATAATTGCGCTGTTGCCGAACGCGGAGGTGGCGGAACCGGCAGACGCGCACGTTTGAGGGGCGTGTGGTTAATCCCGTACGGGTTCAAGTCCCGTCTCTCGCACCAAAACCGGGAACGTTGATAACAAAACGTTTCCCGGTTTTTTTGCTCCCGCTTTGGACAAGCGGGCTCCTCTCCCCGAAACGCTTTTTCTTCTCGGAACAAAATCGCAAAAAATTTTCAAAAATTGCATGCGAATTTATACACGGAATTCTTTCTGCCGCTCCGCCGATAAAAGAATTCTGCTCACAAAATGTGGTATTTCTCATAAAAACCCCTTCTTCCGCAGATAATAAACCGGGAAGGAAGGGATAATAATGGATCGTCCACCCTGGGAACACCTGAGAAATTACTGCGGTTTCGGCGAAATACGCCGGTTTTTCGATGAGGTTCGAAGCGGAACTTCCGACCGCGGGCGGTCCCGCCGCGAGAAACCGAACGCCCCGAAAAACCGTAAGGACGACATTTTCTGATTTCTGCTCTTCACGTTTCGCAGCAAAAACCCGGCTCCTTTAAAAAGGCGCCGGTTTTTTTTTCGATATTTTGCTATTGAGAAAACGCAGGAGCTCTTTCGTTGCAGGTTTCTACCATCTGTGATACACTTGTCCTTATAAACGCGCCAAGGAGAATCCGGAATTTCAATAGATTGGGCGGGGATTGCGATGCAGGTCAATCAGATTATCATGATGGTTCTGGCGTTTTTTTTCGTTTTGGGATGTTTGGATCGTGTGATTGGATGCAGGTTCGGTGTCGGACAGGAACTGGAGCGCGGCTTTCAGCTGATGGGGAGTGTTTCGCTCAGTATTATCGGTCTCTTCTGCCTATCTCCCGTGCTCGCCGATCTTCTTCAGCCTGTCATATTGCCGGTTTACCGCTTTTTAGGCGCCGACCCCGCTATGTTTTCCGGTACTTTCTTCGCGCCTGATGCTGGCGGATACGCCATCGCGGCGGAACTTTCCGCCGATCCGCAGCTTGCCCTGTTCAGCGGATTGGTCGTCGCGCCCGTCATGGGCAGCGTCATTTCCTTTGGAATTCCGGTCGCCTTCGGTCTGATTCCCCGCGGAGACATCCGTTATTTCGCGTTCGGCGTCCTCTCCGCTCTCATTGCCGACCCGTTCGGCTGTTTTTTCGGCGGGCTGCTGACTCCGATTCCGTTTATTCTCCTTTTTCGAAACCTCGTGCCCGTCCTCCTCGCCGCGCTGCTCATTGCCGCCGGACTCTATTTTAAGCCTGACGCCGTGATTAAACTTTTCTTTTTCTACTCCCGTTTCCTCATTGCGATTATTACTTTGGGATTGCTGTTCGCCGCAGTCTTTAAAATGACCGGCTTCGATCTGATTCCCGGTATGTATCCGATCACCGACGCTTTTCAGCTTGTCGGCTCAGTCATACTTGTAATCGCCGGAGCACTGCCGCTGGTTAAGGTGCTTTCCGTTCTGCTGCGTCGCCCCTTGGACTTTTTGGGACGAAAAACCGGAATCGATACGAACGCTATGCTTGCGATCGTCCTTTCGACGGCAACCGCGGTTCCGCTTTACGCCGCGATTAAGGACATGAATCCCCGCGGAAAAATCATCGCCTCTGCTTTTGCCGCCTCCGCCGCAAATCTCTTAGGCGCGCAGCTTGGTTTTACATACGCCGTTTCCCCTTCCATGGTAGCTCCCATGCTTCTTGCCAAGCTTGTCTCCGGCGCCTTTGCCCTTCCCCTTTGCCATTTGCTTGCCCGGCATCATTTTTCGGAATACCGGGCTATAAATTAAAGATTGAAAAGTACGGTCCTTTTGATGTATGATAGGAGAAACTGCAAATAAGATTAAGGGGATAACGCTCATGATCAATCCGATTTTACTCGTGCTGTTTACCGTCCTCGCCGTTGTTTTCTTCTGGATTTGCTATGAGACCTATGAGCGGAAGGGCATCGACAAAACCTGTGCCATTATCGGCATCATTCCCGGCTTTGCCGCTTTTGCCTTAACATGTACCCGCGCCCCCGGTTCCTATCAAGTGCTCTATGCGGTTATGATCGGCATTGCCGTTATGTGTTTTATTTATCTCGTCGCATTTTGGGGCCGCCTGCTCTTTGGCAGCCGCGGTAAAGACAATCAAGAATAATGCGTTATCTATGAACCCCCTGAAGGTCTATGCCTTCAGGGGGTTTTTTACTTTCGTCTAAACAGGATTAGCCGCGAAAAACGATCCTTTCCTTTCGTCGGCACGTCAGCCCCATACCGCGGGATTTCCCCGGCTGCTGCAACGGATATACTAAATAGAACGGCACAAGCATTGCGTTTCGTCGCGCAGGCGGCTTCGAAAACTGAGTGCAGCCTCGACCGAAGTGCGATTCGCGTCTAGTTCAGAAGCGGCATAAATCGGCCGGGTTCTTCACGCAATCAGAATAGGGAAAAGTAAATTCAAGGATTCCGGAAGCATACGGAGCAATTTCATACTGCTGGTAAAAGAGTATGATCCCATCTGTCGTACAGTAAAAATTCATTTTATTAAAATGATCCGCAATCCGCTTCGGATAATCTTCAAAATACTGCTCCGGATGCAGGGCGGCCTGCCGCAGTATTCCGTCAAGTATAAACGCTTTATACCCCTGCTCGCAGGGAAAAAGCTGGCGCAGGCGGATCTTGCTGCATCTGACTAAGTTCCAGGTCTGCGCCTCCCGCGTGGTGGCTCCATGCGCGCCTCCCGTAAATTGGTACCAATCCTGATAGAGGCTGAGCGCACAGCCGGAATAATATGTTATTGTGTAAGACAGTACCGCCTCGAACGCACGCACGGGAAAGCCGTTTGCAAGGGCTTCGCGGCTTTGCGACACCGCCTCCGGATAGAGCACGGTTTCGCAGTACTTCACATACCGCTGCGCCTGCTCCCGGTAATATCGGTTTAACATGAGAAGACACTGCTCGAACGTTTGCAAGTGAAATTCCGGATATTCAATTTTATATGTCAGCAGAACTTTTCCCTCATAGGTAAGCTCGTTCCGTAAAACCCGCTTTTTCACAGAGATCATTTGATCACGCATCGCCACCACCTCCCTACAGCCTATGCCAAAGCCGCATAAAGCGTGCAGGGTATGCAAATGCCCTTTGTGCATCGGAATAACGTGTTTCAATTTCGCCGGTTTCAACCGATCTCTTCCGGGAAACGAGGTAGTCCTAATATGGAGGAACAGAAACCTTATTTTTCCCGCCTTGAAACAGAAAGCGCATGCATAGCAGCCTCAAAAAGGAACAATCTCCGACACACATTCATACAATAAATCGGGTGAAGACCACCCAATCCTTTGTAAGGGGGCATCTGTGATGTCTTTTTCTGTGCAGCGTGCACATGGTTCTTTTTTGGAGCACCTCGGAGATTTTATCGGTGAAACCGTAACAATCTATACGACCAGCGGCGGCCAGTCGGGCTGCGGCTTTACCGGCGTCCTGATCATCGTCAATCCCTGTTTCATACGTCTGATTACCCGGTTCGGTCCCGCGCCAAGCTGCGCGCTCGGAAGCTCATGCCTTGGATGCAACAACTGCCGCAGCTGCAATTTGGTCGGCGGCTTCGGCGGCGGCAACTTTGGCTGCGGCAGCTGGGTCGGGTCGGTCGTGGATATCCCGCTTGACAGGATCGCCAGTTTCGTCCACAACGCCGTCTGACCAGGAAACAATACAATATTT
>DCTG01000086.1:13306-20618 GCA_002329245.1 Clostridiales bacterium UBA1446 | reverse complement strand
AAAGAATCGTATATAAGAAGGATATGAAGGCCGCAGTGGTCGATTGCAAACTGCATTTTCCACGGGCTGTCCACCCCGATGCCGGCACTGCTTCGCATGGCGAAGCGGGACAGGAATTTTGCAATCCATGTGAGCTTCATATCCTTCTTATATACGATTCTTTTCTGACAGAGCGCGATGATCTTTTCACTGCTTGAGAGAATGTCTCCTTCCTGATAGAGCGGTTTTACATAGCGCTCCACCAGATCCACATAGCTCTCTCCGATCTGAACAAAATGGGTCTTGATGGCGTGGCGGGCAAAACGCCCGTCCGGCGTTTCTATGACAATCTGTTTATCCTTGTTTGCGATAAATTCCATGATAACAACTCCTCAAAGGTGTCCGCCGCTTTTTTTAGACCATGCTTTCTCCAAAAAAGATTCGCTGCGGACGATCACGCGCTCGTGCTGCCNNCCGCTCTCGTCCCAGGCCGAAACCTGAAAGAAAACGCGGCGCCCTTCCGTCCGGAAAACCTCCGCTTCCGCGCCCACCCGCATTCCCACCGGCGTCGCCGCGGTGTGCGAAATATGGAGCAGGGTGCCGACGCTGCTCTCCCCTTCCCCCAAGAAGGGCTGCAGCGCCGAAACAGCCGCCTGCTCCATCAAAGCCGCAAGGCACGGCGTGGCAAATACGGGAAGGGTCCCGGAACCGACGGCTGCGGCCGTTTTCTCATCGGTTACCAAAGCGTTGGCACTACCTTTTGCGCCGGACGATACCATGCCCTCACTCCCTGTCAATTGCTGAAAAGACGAATCCATTCGCTGTCATACAACTCCAGCACATCCACGGGCAGGTTTACATAGGATTCGCAGCGCGCAAGGACATCCGCGGGCGGATACATGACGGGGTTTTCCGCCATCTCGGGGTCCATTTCCGAAAGAACGGACAGAAGCGGCGTGGAGTAGCCGGTCGTTTCACAGTTAGCCAGTCCGATATCGGTTCTGCACATGAAATTGATGAAGGCTTCCCCTTCCGCTTTGTGTTCCGCGCCCTTCGGGATGCACATGGCATCCACAAAGATGTTGCTTCCCTCTTCCGGCACCACAAAGCTCAGGGCGGGATTCGCCTCATGCATGGTGATGAAATCCCCCGCATAGTATGGTCCGACCGCGGCCTCCCCGTTTTCCAGCTTGTCAAAAATCTGATCCATAACATAAGCCTGTACAAGAGGGCGCTGGGAAATCAGCAGATCCACCGCTTCCCTGATCTGCTCCTTGTCCGTCGTATTGAAGGAATAGCCCAGATACTTCAAGGCAATTCCGATGGTATCCCTCGAGTTTTTAAACATCAGAATCTGACCGGCGTAATCCGGATCGAACACGATATCCCAGCCGGTTACCGGCTTATCGATCATAGTGGTGTTGTAAATGATGCCGACGGTCCCCCACATGTAGGGAACGCTGTATTCATTCTGCGGATCATACTCCAAGTTCCTGTAGCTTTCGGCAATATCCTGATAATTAGGAATGTTTTCAAAATTCAGCTTTTCCAACATGCCTTCCTCAATGAGGCGGGAGATCATATAATCGGAAGGAATGATGACGTCGCACTTGACTCCCCCGCTTTTCAGCATGGAGTAAAGCGCCTCGTTGGATTCGTAATAATTGTAATTGACCGTGATACCGGTTTCCTCTTCAAAGATTTCAAAGATGGATTCGTCGATATACTCGCCCCAGTTGTAAACGTTGACCTCGCGATCAGCCTTCGTCCCGGTCGAGCATCCCGACAGAAGCCCAAATACGAGCACCGCCGGAAGCACCAGTGCAAACAGTTTTCTTTTCAATAAAGTATCCCCTTTCCAAAGAGAATCTTAACCAACAGAAAGCTTACTTCATACGCCTACTCGGTATATTCAGAAAGTTCCTCCGCCGCCTCGCCGCTTGCGGTGGCGGGCACCCACTTTCTGCTCTGCGCCCGCTCCTGGCGAATCTGCCGGATATTGATGACGGCAAGCAGGGCTAACACTGAGAGAAAGAGCAGCGTGGAAACGGCATTGATTTGCGGGCTGACCTTTTTCCTGGTCATGCTGTAAATGACTACCGAAAGCGTCTGCGCCTGCCCGCCCGTAAAATAGCTGATGACAAAATCGTCAATTGACATGGTGAAAGCGATAATGAGACCATTTACCACACCGGGCCTGATTTCGGGCAGGACCACTTTCCAGAACGCCTGCCACGTCGTAGCGCCCAGGTCCTGCGCGGCCTCGAACGCATTTTTATCCATCTGCCGCAGTTTTGGCATTACCGAAAGGATCACATAGGGTATGTCGAACGTGATATGGGCGAGAAGCAAGGTCCCGAAGCCCAGCGAAAATTGAAAATTCATGTTCGTTCCCAAAAGATTGTTCACGAGTTGAACCGCGACGGTAATCGCCGTTCCGGAAATCACAAAAAGCAGCATGAGAGAGACGCCCGTAATGATATCCGCGTTAATCATGGGGATGCTGTTCACCCCCATCAGGATATTTCGCGGCCGGCGGCGCATGCTGTAAAAACCGATGGCCGCCGCTGTCCCTACCACCGTAGCGACGGACGCCGCTATGACCGAAACGGAAAGTGTGGTGGAAAGGGCGTCCATGATCGATTTATTGTGAAAAAGCTGCACATACCAATCCAACGTGAAGCCCGCCCAAACGGTCCGGCTTTTCGATGCGTTGAAGGAAAAGACGATGAGAACAAAAATGGGCGCGTAGAGAAACAAAAATACAAGGACGATAAAAACCCGATCGAGAACGCTGTTTTTTTTCATAAAACCACCGCCTCTTCTTCTCCCTCGCCGAAGCGGTTCATAATCGCCATGCAAACCAGTACGATCAGCATCATAACAAGCGAAATGGCGGACCCGAGATGCGGATTGTAGGTATTCCCAAGAAACTGCATTTCTATCAGGTCGCCAAGCAGAAGCGTCATCCCGCCGCCCAAGAGCTGGGAGATGACAAAGGTGCTCACCGCAGGAATGAAAACCATGGTAATTCCGGAGAGTACGCCAGGCAGGGAAAGCGGAAAGATGATCCGACGGAATACGATCACGCTGTTCGCGCCCAAATCCTGCGCCGCTTCGATAAGCCGGCGGTCAATCTTTTCGATTACGGCAAAGATTGGCAGGATCATGAAGGGCAGGAAATTATATACCATGCCGATTACCACCGCGGCGTCCGTGTTTGCGAGATTGAGCGCAGGAAGCCCCAGCGCCGAAAGCGCCCGGTTTAATAACCCGTTGTTTTCCAAAATGGACATCCACGCATAGGTCCGCAGCAGAAAATTCATCCACATGGGAAGCATGATAAAGATGACCGCCATACGCCGTATCGCAGGCCTCTCCCGTGCAAGAATATAGGAGAGGGGGTAGCCGATGACAAGGCAGATGGCCGTGGCAATAAAAGCGAGCAGAAAGGAATCCCGGAAGATGCCGGCATAAGAGAACATATTGCGGAAGTTTTCAAAGGTGAGGCTGCCGTCCTGATTGGAGGTAAAGGCGTAAACCACAATAAGGATCAAAGGAGCGACCACAAAAATGGCCATCCAGCCCACGTACGGGACCGCGATGCTCCGGTTTCTCATGGCATACCCTCCTTCCTAAGCCGGGTTTGTTTTCCGATGCAGGATTTCCAAGTAAAGCTGTCCTATGATTTATGCATGATATGGATATCGTTCGGAGTCAGCTGCAGGCCGATCGTTTCGCCTGCCGGGCGGAAAAGCGTAGACTGTACAAGCCAATCCTGCTCCCCAGACCGAACCACCATCTCATAGTGGACTCCCTTGAAAATGACCGACTGCACCACGCCCTGCAGCTGGCCTTTCTCCGGCTCGACGATATGAAGGTCTTCCGGCCGTACCACTACGTCCACAGGTTCTTCGGCGCGAAATCCATGATCCAGGCACTCAAACTGCCGCCCGGCAAAGGAAACGACATAATCCCGCAGCATCACGCCGTCCAATATATTGCTCTCTCCAATGAAATCCGCCACAAAGGCGTTCTTCGGCTCGTTGTAGATGTCCGTGGGAGAGCCGATCTGCTGAATCTTTCCGTTGTTCATGACCACGATGGTGTCGCTCATCGTGAGCGCCTCCTCCTGATCATGCGTCACATAGACGAAAGTAATCCCGACCTGCTGCTGAATTTTTTTGAGTTCTATCTGCATCTCCTTGCGCAGCTTAAGGTCCAGCGCGCCAAGCGGCTCGTCGAGCAGCAATACCTGCGGCCGGTTGACGACCGCGCGGGCAATCGCAACCCGCTGCTGCTGACCTCCCGAAAGGGAATCCACCGAACGGCGCTCCACGCCCGAAAGATTAACCAGGGCAAGCGTTTCGGCAACGCGCCGGCGAATCTCCGCTTCCGGCACTTTTGCAATCCGCAGGCCGAACGCCACGTTTTCAAAGACGTTCATATGGGTAAACAAAGCATATTTCTGAAAAACGGTATTGACTTTCCGTTTATGGGGCGGAACATCATTGATCCTCACCCCGTCGAACAGCACGCTTCCTGAAGTTGGCTTCTGGAAGCCGCCGATGATGCGCAGCGTCGTGGTCTTGCCACAGCCGCTGGGTCCGAGCAGTGTGAGGAATTCTCTGTCATTAATATATAAATTGATGGAGTCGAGCACAATCTCGTCATCAAACACCATGAGGCAGTCCACAAGGCGTATGAGTTCCTTGGGCATGTATCCTCCCCCGTTTCCTGTGTGATAACGGCCGGCGCCGCGTTCGGCCGCCGCCGGAAAAAGATAAAACCCTCCCGCCGGGAGGCCTCGAATCGAATATTCGACTGCGATGATTCCACCGTCAATTCAGTGACATAAAATATACTGGTAATTTGTCAAAAAGTCAATGAAATTCAGGAAAAATCTATTGAAATCCTGAGAAATAAAATTATGGCTTCGGGAGCCGAGCCTCCGCCGCCTTTTATGGACGGCAAAAGTCCTTTCCCTCCCAGCACGGGAAGTATTCCTCCGCAAAATCCACCCTCTTCACCTGATACGCTCTGCCGCTTAAATACTCCAGTTCTCCCGCTGGCGTCCGGAAGGAGAACACCAGTTTATAGGAATACAGCGCCTGAAATTTACGGCCGTACTTCTTGTTCTCTGATTCCCTTCCATATTTCCCGTCGCCAAGCAGCGGATGCCCGGCCGCGGCCAATTGCGCCCGAATCTGGTGCGTTCGCCCCGTTATGAGTTCGCATTCAAGCAGGGAGAGCGAACCGCTGGTTCGGAGCGTCCGGTACAGGGTAGCCGCGCTCTTCGCGCCGGGAAGAGGCTTTCGGGACACCGTTACCTGTTTTTTTGCCTCGTCCTTGCGCAAAAAGCCTTCCAACCTTCCCTCGGCGGGCGAAGGTTTCCCGTGCACGATACAAAGGTAGTACTTTTTGATCTCGCGGTCGCGAATCTTTTGGTTGAGGATACGAAGCGCATCCGCGTTTTTGGCGGCAATAACGATCCCGCCGGTGTTCCGGTCGATGCGGTTGCAGAGCGCGGGGGCGAAGGAGTGCTCGCGCCGGGGATCCCATTCCCCCTTTTGATACAGGTAAGCCTGGATGTGCGTGAGCAGCGTATTGTACTGCTCCGTTTCATCCGGATGGACGGATATTCCCGGACGCTTGTCCGCAAGCAGGATGTTTTCATCTTCGTAAACGATATCTAATTTTGGCTGATAGAGCCGCAAAAATGCGTTTTCCGGGGCGGGAGCATCAAAAAATTCGTCCTTGATGTAGAGCTGCAGCCGGTCGCCAGGCTGAAGCCTGGTATCCCGCGCGGATCCCTTCCCGTTCACCTTAATGCGCTTGAGGCGGATGTATTTCTGAAGCAGCGCAGGCGGAAGCAGGGGCAGCGCCTTTGACACAAACCGGTCTAAACGCTGACCTGCGTCGTTTTGATTGATCGTAATCTCTCTCATCTGTTCCTCCGGCCACGTTTTTTGCCCAAGAAGGGCGTACACATGCGCATATAATATCCGCGATGCGGATGATATCATAGCCCAAGGCTATGATATCGCCATGCGGCGTCTCTGACGCCGCGGCTTTTTATTTTAGCGCGTGCCCCCGGAGGGGGCACATGCGCATATAATATCCGCGATGCGGATATTATACCACGGCGAAAGGCATCTTTCTAAGGGATTTTCCCGAGATTTTCTTTGCCCCTTAGAAATTGTTTGACAATCCCGGGCAATTCCACTATAATACTTTTCGTATCCCTAAGATCGGGGAAGTATAGCCCGTGAGGGCGCTTCCCTCCCACGCGGCGAGGTGTGCCATGCGTCTGGATGTAAAGCCAATCCTGCACCTGCCCGGCGGTCGAATTCCCTTTGAAACAAGCCTGGATTTTTCCGGGCTTTCATTCGGAGGAGCAATTTCCGCCCCTCGTCCTGTCGCGGTGCGGGGAGAGATCAGGAATGCTGCCGGAGCGTTAATGCTTCGGGCGGACGTCGAAACCGATTTGGAGCTGACCTGCGACCGGTGTGCAAAGACATTTATGCGGCCGTTTTCTCTTCGAATCGAGACGCTTTTAGCCACGGAGCTGTCCGGAGAAGAAGAAACAGATGATATTGTCCTGCTCGAAGGCACCGAACTTGATGTGGACGAGTTGGTGCGGACAGACTTTATCCTCGGCATGGACACGAAGCATCTTTGCAGGGAAGACTGCAAGGGGCTTTGTCCCGGGTGCGGCGTAAATCTCAACGAGGCGGAGTGCCGCTGCAAGCCGGAGATCGACCCGCGATTCGACGCTTTGCGGCAGCTATTGGATCCGGAGTAAGATATGATTGCTTCTGCCNNAGCGGTTTTTAAGGAGGTGTCATTCATGGCGGTTCCCAAGAGGAAAACATCCAAGGCAAGACGTGACAAACGGCGCAGTTCTCATTGGAAGCTGGATATGCCCGGCCTTTCCACCTGTCCGAAATGCGGCGCGTTCCGGCTTCCCCACAGGATTTGCCCGTCCTGCTGGACTTATAACGGCCGGGAGTACGGCAAGCCCGAAAAGACGGCGAAATAAGGCAATATACGGAAAAGAGGGGGTTTTGCCCCCTCTTATATTTATTCCATTACGTATTATTCCCGTTCGCTCAGAATGANNCGGGTTAAAAACGTCTTGGTCCTCTCCTGCGACGGGTTTTCAAAGATCACTTCCGGAGGTCCTTCCTCCACGATATACCCGTCGTCCATAAAGACAACCCGGTCTGAAACATCCTTTGCGAAGGCCATTTCATGCGTCACCACGATCATGGTCAGACCGCTCATGGCAAGGTCCCGCATAACCTTGAGCACCTCGCCGACCATTTCGGGG